>JANPDZ010000320.1:0-4030 GCA_031431735.1 Acidobacteriota bacterium
CTCATTACGTTCGTGACGGGTCATCGAGCCAATGATCGCCTCGGTGCGTTTCATCTGATGATCAACGACGGCCGATTGCTCGTCGGTGATCTGCATGCCGCCGGTCATTTGTTCGGGCAGCATTTTCATCAATTTCGACATCGAACCGAGTTTTTTAAATTGACCGAGCTGGGCGCGAAAATCTTCGAGCGTAAACTGATTGCTCGTCATTTTCTGGAATTGCTTTTGCGCTTCTTCCTCGTCAATCTTGCCCTGAACTTCTTCGATGAGCGAAAGAACATCACCCATCCCGAGAATTCTCTGCGCGATACGGTCGGGATAAAAAGGCTCGATCGCGTCGTATTTTTCGCCGACGCCGACAAATTTGACGGGTTGACCGATCACCTGTTTGATGGACAAAGCCGCGCCGCCGCGCGCATCGCCGTCCATTTTTGTCAAAACAACGCCCGTAATTCCGACTCGTTCGTGAAAAACTTCCGCGCTGCGAACCGCATCTTGCCCGGTCATCGCGTCCGCTACGAATAAAACTTCGATCGGTTTGGTCTCGGCTTTGATTTGTTCGAGCTCGACCATCAGGTCGTCGTCAACGTGCAGACGACCGGCGGTGTCAATCATCAAAGTATCAAAACCCATTTCCTGCGCGTGCTTGACCGCACCGCGCACGAGCGTCATCGGATCATTCGTTTCCTTGTCCTGATAAACCGCCACGCCGACCGCATTTCCGACCACCCGAAGTTGTTCACGCGCCGCCGGACGATATACGTCAACCGAAACCAATAAAGGTTTGCGTTCCTGATTATCTTTGAGCCAGCGCGAAATCTTGCCCGTCGAGGTCGTTTTGCCCGAACCTTGCAGACCGACGATCATCACGACATTCGGAATTTGTTTGGTGAAAACAAGCCGCGATGAAGTTCCGCCGAAAAGTTCAACAAGTTCGTCATAAACGATCTTGACAACCTGTTCGTGCGGCTTGAGGTCTTGCCAAACTTCTTGTCCTTCGGCTTTGATGCGAACATTTTCAACAAAATCTTTCGCAACTTTGTAATTGACGTCGGCTTCGAGCAAAGCCATCCGAATTTCTTTTAAAGCCGTATCAACGTGGGCGGGCGTGAGTTTGCCCTGACCGCGCAGATTTTTCAGCGAACGCTTTAATTTATCGGATAATGACTCGAACATATAGATACACTTCTAGCAGTAAAGCCGAAACTATAAATACTAATTGTTTAAGGGAAAAGTGTCAAGAAACGGTGATTATGATTTTAGAGCAAAATTTCTTGGTAACTTACATTACGCGATTTTTGTTTTCAGCCCGCGAAAGCGAGCGATAGCATAAAGCCCAATGGCATTAACTTGAGCAAAGTACGACAAACTTCAGTTTGTCGAAGCCTCGATTATCGAACATTTAAACAAACTGAAGTTTGTTGTACTTCTTACGCTAAACCTTAAGTTAGCGCCATTGGGCTTTATTCTGACACTCGCTCCGCGAGTTAAGAAACGACTTTTGCGTAAGGCGAGTTGAAAAAAATAAAAATCTTTGAAATAATTGAGCCGCTATAATTTTCAACGGCACAAAAATATAGCGGCTCAATTACAGAGGTAAATTTACCACGCAACTAGAGAAAGCAGAAACTTTCGGTTGGGTGGTTTTGTTTTTTTTAGGTTTTTTTTCAAAGAAGGGTTAAATTAATTATGCCAAAACTCGCACCAATTAAAAGAAAAGATTTGATTAAATATTTCCGCCAACTTGGGTTTGATGGACCGTATTCGGGCGGAAACCATCAATTATATGAAGAAAGATGTTCTGAAAGTTCGTATTCCGAATCCGCATCAATCGGAAATTAGCAAAAATTTACTGATTCGTATTTTGAAGCAAGCTAATATCGAAAGAGAAATTTGGGAAGATTTAGAATGATTTTTCGGGAACTCCTTCAATGGCTAATTTTAAACCGTTCACAACCGGAAGCGGCGTATTGTCGGCAAGATGAAGAAAAATCCATTCTTCAAGAACTTCCGCCAATTCTTCGCGGCAACCTTCAAGCGTTTCGGCATTAGCCCAGACGCCTTGAAAGGCTGGAATCTCTCCATAGAAAGTTCCATCATCGCTCAGAATTTCATATTTGGCTTGGCGCATCGCGGCTTGGATGTATTGACTTAACATATTTTTACTTTAACCTTTCGATGTCGGTTTTATCAACTAAAACTTTCTCAATCGCTCCAATCACATTTTCAACTTTCACACTCAAAATACATTTCGGCGCGTCAAATTCTTTGCAGAAATAGCCGGCACACGGCTGACACGGCAATTTTTCATAAACAATTTCGTGCGGCGCGGCTGTCCACGGTCGCCAGTGATTGATGTTTGACGAGCCAAAAACAACGACGCTCGGCGTATTAACCGCCGCCGCGATATGCGCGATGCCCGAATCGTTCCCGACAAAAAGCGCGGCATGCGCGGCTAAAGCCGTAATTTCGGGCAAGGTTAAATCATCGAAAGTTACAATCGGCGCGTTTGAGAGTTTTTTCAAATTCTCTAAAACTTCGCGCTCTTTTTTTGTCGCAACCGCGACGATTTGAAAATCTTTTTCGTGCAGAAATTCGGCGATACGCGCAAAATTTTCCGTCGCCCATTGTTTTGTGTCAAATGCCGCGACCGGATGAACAAGCGCGATTTGGGATTTGTCAAAAAAAGACTGTGCGTCTTTGCGTCTTTGCGTCTTTGCGTTAAATTTTTCTTCCAACAAATTTCGTGCCGTTTCCGTGACGATCAAACGGCTTCGAGGTTTATCTGCGACCGGCACGCCGACAAAACCGAGCAGCGCGAGCTGTTGTTCGGCGGAATGCATAATTTCTTTTTGCCAAAAATCAGACGCAGAAGAAAGCAGATGATTGTAGAGAAATTTGTAGCTGTAATGCGAAAACCCAACGCGGTGCGCGGCACCCGAAACACGGACAAAAAACGTCGCGGTCGTCCCGCCGTGCAGATTAAACGCGACATCATAACGATTTCTGCGAATCTGCCGTGCCGTTTCAAAACGCGATCTTTTGCTTTTACGCGAAACGGTCAGTACATTGTCAACCGCGTCAAAACCTTCCAAAACCGGCGCAACCCAATCTTCAAGCAAAATATCAATCTGCGCGTCGGGCAAAAATCTTCGCAGTGCAATGAGCGAAGGCGTTGCCAAAACCGTGTCGCCGATTGAGCGCAGACGCACGACTAAAACCTTTCGGACATTTTGCCAATCAATTTTTGACGCGGAGACACGGAGACGCGGAGACGCGGAGATTTTTTGTTCGGGTTCTAAAGATTGCTGTGTTTCTCCCTTTCTCCCTTTCTCCCTTTCTCCCTTTCTCATTTATTTTTCCGTTTTCGCTTCTTCGACGAGCATCACGGGAATTTCGTCGCGAATCGGATAAACGAGCGCACATTCCGCGTTCGTGCATTTCAAACCGCTTTTGTCGGATTTGATCTCAACTGTTGATTTGCATTTCGGACAGCGCAGAATTTCTAAAAGTTCAGGACTGATTGCCATAATTTTCTCCAAGTTCAACTATAATTTTAACGCTGGTGGCGCGAAGGTGCAAAGGTAAAAGGTAAAAGGGTAAGAGATTAAATTTTCTCTCACCCTTTTACCTTTTACCTTTTACCTTTTGCCTTAACCTTCGGTTTTTGCTCCGCATTCGGCACAGAATTTTGCGCCCGGAGCGAGTTCGGCCTGGCAACCGGCGCATTTTTGTTTTTCCTGCGTTGAACCGCATTCCGAACAGAATTTTGCGCCTTCGCGGAGTTCTGCACCGCATTTAACACACGGAACTTTGGCAATTTCCATCTTGCCGCCGCAATCCGCACAGAATTTCACGCCTGCCGTATTTGGCTTACTACACGTCGGACACGGAACGGTTTGCGCTTGCGGAGGTTGTTGCGATTGTCCGCCGCCGCCTTGCTGTCCGAAAGCGTTGACCATTTGATTACCGACCGCAAAACCCGCACCAAGTCCGGCACCGAGTCCGGCACCGCCACCTTCGTTCTGCG
>JANPDZ010000321.1:0-4055 GCA_031431735.1 Acidobacteriota bacterium
AATATGAACTGCGAAAGATTTCGCGGTTTTGTATAAAGATCAAATAGGCAAAGACTTCATAAACATTAGCGTTGGTAGATAAAGAAAGAAGTAAAACCGATATTTGCCGAAAAATCCGGCGATGAGAAAGAATGGAATGGAAATTGACTTTCATTTTACAGGACTCAACCTCACTTTATTAAAAGAAAGACTTGGGCAACAGAAAGGAGATTTTATGAGAATATTAATCGTTTATGACGGATCGGAGGTCGAGGAAGCAGAATTACACGATCTTCAAAAAGCAGGGTTATCCGGCAAATCCGATGTGATGGTTTTATCGGTTGTCGAAACCTGGAGTTCGCTGGGAAAAGCCAGAGAAATCGAAAAACTCGCACTCCGAACAAAAGAACAGCTCTGCAAAGAATTTCCTTTATGGCAGATCAATGCCGAAACCGTTTACGGCTCGCCGTCACGCGAGATATTGACGAAAGCCGAAAGTTTCAGAGCTGATCTGATCGTTGTCGGCGAACATCAACAAAAGATTGCCGATCACCAAATTTCTTTAGGAAACATTTCGCAAAAAGTCTTGACCGAAGCGAAATGTTCGGTGCGCATCGCACGCGGCAAATCTGAAATGGACCCGCTGCCGGCGCGGATCGTAATCGGTTTTGACGGTTCAACCGGAGCGCAAACGGTGATTGATGCGGTCGCCTCAAGATGCTGGCGACCGCACAGCGAAGCTAAATTGATTGCCGTCAATGATTCAAATGTCGTGAATTCGGTCGGACAGTCTTCTTTAACCGGCAATTTGTCGGGTGAAGTAAAATTAGCACGGCAATTGATGGAAAAAACGGCTGAAATTCCGATCCAAAAATTAAGAAATGCAGGTTTATCGGCAGATTTTTACGTTGACAACGGCAATCCAAAGGACGTTATAATCGAATTGGCAGAAAAATGGCAAGCCGATTCGATATTCGTTCGACCATACCGCATTGATAATTCGATTGACCACTTTTTACTCAGCAGAGTTTCGACATTAATCGCCGCCGAAGCGCACTGTTCGGTCGAAATTTCCAGAAATAAACTACCCGGCAGCAAGCTGACGGGGTATTAAACCCAACGTGAATAAATGACCTGAAAACGCATTATCAAGGTGTAAAATACGCGGTTTTGGCTTTAAAAAGGTTCTGAAAAAAGCCAGAGCCTTTTTTAATGAAACAAATAATTGAAGAAGTCAGCAGGTTCAGTAGATCGAAATTTCGGATGCGTGGATTATTAAGCAGGTTAGCTTATATTTTGCGCCATAATGACTTTGCGGAAACACGCACGAAGTAAGTGTGTTTGTTCGCCCTTACTTCGTGCGTGTTTCCGCATTTTCATTATATTACAAAATATATGCGGACCTGCTTAATTGGCAAAGTTTTGCGGTTTCAATTGTTTTCAATGGCCGTTTTTTACGGCCCTTAAGTAATCCGTCTTTCTAAATTTGGATCTACTGAGAGTTATTAATCAATCACAATGACCTTAGAAATATCAAAAAATTACTTTGATAAATCATCTTCTGCAGTCAGGGCGGATCTTAAACCTACGGAGAAAGTTGACTGTCCGCTTTGTCATATTATTGCTCTTCCTTGATCCGTTTTTCCAATTGAACGATAAACGAGCGAAAAGTTTCGGCTTCGTTGGCATCGGGGAAAATGCGCAGAAATTCTTCATATACTTTGATCGCTTCCTTGTACATCTTCGCTTTTTCGTAACAATCGCCGACCTGTTGAAAAATTATTATCACATCGGGCGCGCCGGCAAGTTGCGGCACAGCTTTTTTAAGTTCGGCGGCGGCAAGCAGATAATTTTGCTTTTCGGCTTCAAAATCGCTCGCTGCGCCAAATCCTTCGGCGCGGTCTTTGTAGAGCAATCCTAAACCCGTCAAGGCCTCGGGTTGAACTCCTTTACCTTCCGTGACAGCGCGTTTGAACGAAGCGATCGCCTTGTCTTCTTTATTGTCCGCCTTGTAAATTCTGCCTTCGACGGCGGAGGCTTCCGAATAGCCGGGTCGCGCTTTGCGTGCCACGCTGATCGCCTTGAGCGCATTGTCCGTATCGCCCAAATCAACCAGCGCACGCGCCATTCCGATTTGTGCTTCGGCGAATTTCGGACGAAGTTTTATCGCTTTTTCGTAGAGTACGACCGCTTTTTCTTTGTCCGTCTCGGCTTCGGCTTGCTGAAATGCGATTTCGGCGGGGTCGTTTGTTTTGACGAGCGCAACCCGCAAATCGCCTTTCTGCGCGGGCAGCAGATTTTGCGAAACTTCCTTGAAACCATTGGCGCGAACTCGTATTTTATGCGTTCCGCCCGGAAAAGTTCTGATCGCGAGTTTGCCGCTCGTGTCCGTTTTGCCGTAATTCACATCGTCAATCCAGACGGTTGCATTTGGTTCGGTAATGACTGTGATATTTCTTAAAGAAGTTTTTTGCGCTGCCGCCGAAACTGCCAAAACTCCACACAATAAAACTGCCGCAATAATTTTTTTACTTTGTCTTCGCATTGTTTTCATTTCCTTTACCATTTTTCAGCGATTTGAACATTTTTTCAACTAGATCAAACCATCTTTCACAAACCTGCAAAACTTTCACTTTTATATTTCAGCTTCTTCAAAATCCATCGCATCCATATCTTCGTCCGATTCTTCGGGCTGACCGAGAATTTTAAGCCATAGAAAACCGATCGGTCCCGCCGTTAATGAAGTTATCAGAATCGCCATTTTCGAGGCGTTGATGATGTTTGATTCGCCGATGAAGGCAAGGTTTGTAATAAAAATTGACATCGTAAAACCGATACCGCCCAAAATTCCCGCACCAAAAACGTGCTTCCAGTTCAAATCGAGCGGTAAGCGGCAAATTCCCAAGCTGACGACAATAAAACTCAAAAGCGTGATACCGATCGGTTTACCGAAAAAAAGCCCCGCTATAATTCCCGAAGAATTGGCGGTCGTCAAACTTTGCAGCGCGTCCGCGCCGATCACAATGCCCGTATTGCAGAGCGCGAAAATCGGCAGAATCACAAATGCGACGGGTTTGTTCAAGAAATGTTCGAGTTTATAAGAAGGCGAATCTTCGTCGTCTTCTTTGGCGGAAAAAGGAATTGTAAAAGCCAGCAACACTCCGGCAATCGTCGCGTGAACGCCTGATTTTAACATCAAAAACCACAGCAGAACGCCGCCGAGCAGATAAGGGATAAGCGACCTCACGCCCGTTTTTTTCAGTAATATCAAAATACCGAGAACGACCATCGCCCCGAAAAGATATGCAGTTGAAAGTTGGGCGGTATAAAAAACGGCAATGACGATGATCGCACCCAAATCGTCTATCACGGCAAGCGCGGTCAAAAATACTTTCAGCGAAGCCGGCACGCGGTTGCCCAAAAGCGCGAGTACGCCGAGCGCAAACGCGATGTCGGTGGCCATCGGAATACCCATTCCGGCTTGGGCTGGTGTGCCGTTATTCAAAACAAAGTGAATCAAAGCCGGCACGATAATGCCGCCGACCGCCGCAAAGATCGGGAGCAGCGCGTTTTTAATTTCCGACAACTCACCGACTTTGAGCTCGCGTTCAAGCTCCAAACCGATCAGCAAAAAGAAAAGCGCCATCAATCCGTCATTGACCCAAAGTTCAACGCTCAAACCGGCGATATTCTTATGCCAAAAACTCAAATAATTGGCACCCAAAACCGAATTGGTGATGAGCAATGAAAGGATGGTGCAAATCAGCAGCAGAATACCGCTCGCTTTTTCCGAATCGAAAAAGTTTGTGAACGTCCTTGATAATTTTCTTTGTACAATCCTCATAATGTTAGTTCTGAGTTCCGCCTTCAGGCGGCAAATGTTCCGCCTGAAAGCTGAACTCCGAACTATTCAAGTTTTCTCTATGATACGACTCAAAACTGATTTTCGCCAAAATTCGCTTGATTTTTTCGCCGTTAGAATTATAATCAATAATTCGTGGCTGGGTAGCTCAGCTGGTTAGAGCGTCGGATTCATAACCCGAAGGACGAGTGTTCAAGTCACTCTCCAGCCACCA
>JANPDZ010000322.1:0-2905 GCA_031431735.1 Acidobacteriota bacterium
AGTTCCGCATTTATGCGGTTTTAGTTTGAGTATTCAGATATTTAATTATTTACAAAACTTGAGTTTATGACACTCTAAGACCGCCTCAAGGCGGAACTACAAACATTTCACGAAATACCAGATAACTTAAAAATTGCTCTAATGAAGGTAAAAGGCAAAACTTAATTGTATTTTTCACCTTTTGATATAATGGCAAGAAAACCTTAAAATCGCCGTCAAGGTAAAGTTTTACGAAAATCTCAATTACGGAGAAAAGCACAATGCTCGAAAAAGGCAAAAAGGTCGGCGAATATGTTTTGCTCGAAAAACTCGGCGCGGGCGGTTTCGGCGAGGTTTGGAAAGCCGAAAAGCGCACCGAACTCTCAACAAGCCATTTTGCTTTGAAATTCTTTCGCCCGAAAGACGATGACACGATTGATCTGGAAATCGTCAAAAAAGAAATCCAAACGTGGCAAAACTTAAGCGGTTTGCCAAATGTGATTTCGGTGATCGAGGCAAATAAATTTGAAGATTACGTTTTTATCGTCAGCGAATTTGCCGAAGGCGGTTCGCTCGAAAAATGGCTCAAAGCGAATGACGGCAAAGCAAAATCGCCCGCCGAAGCCGTTGCGATAACGCGCCAGATATTGCAAGGTTTGGAAGCGATGCACGATGAAGGTTTTGTCCATCGTGATTTGAAACCGGCGAATGTTTTGCTCAAAAGAAACGTTTTTTATCTCGCCGATTTCGGCATCTCGCGGCAGATGAAAACTCACTCGAAAGCGACAGGCATGATTGGAACTTACGAATTTATGCCGCCCGAAGCCTTTGAGAAAAACCCTTCAATTTCCTTTCACGCAGATATTTGGGCAGTCGGCGCAATTCTGCAAGTTCTCTTAACCGGACAGTTACCGTATCCGCAAGATGAACTTCCATCTTTATATGCAGCAATTAAATATGGTGAACCCGAACCTTTGCCCGAAAGCGTTCCGCCCGCGCTTTGTGAAATCGTCGTTAAAGCTTTACAGAAAAAGCGCGAAGACCGTTTTCAATCGGCAGGCGAAATGCGCGAGGTTTTGCGAAATGCTTTAACTCAATCAGCCAATTTGCCAGTTGTCACAATTCCTGTCGAAACAAATGCCGAACAATCGAAAACTGAGCCGTTTTTACAAAGCGGAAAGGAAAGTAACGAAGCAAAAACAGAGCATTTGTTGATTGATGAGATTGCCCAAATTGAAAAGAAAGCAAGCGAAAAGAAAACAAAGAATTTGGTAATTATTCCAACGCAAGATTGGCAAGCAATCGAAGCGGAAAAAGAACGGCAGCGAAAACTTGCTGAAACTGAACGCCAAAAAGAAGCCGAAAAAGCACGGCTTTTGCAGGAAATCGAAGTCAAACGTCAGCAAGCAGAAAACGAGCATTTAGAGCGCGAAAAGCAAGAAAAAGAAACTGGCGAAAAAGTTGCGCAACGTAACGCAAGTTGGACAATTGCACTTGTTGCAATATTTGCATTTGTTGTAATTATCGCTTTAACGTATTTGGGCATATTTCTTGCGCCAAGTTTTAACGGTCTTTTTAACACAACTTCAAATCAGCCAACCAATATTTCGGCAAACAAATCGGCGAATCCATCAAATACAAATTCACCAATGTCCCAAGAAATTGATTCTCCGCCTTTACCCCGCCAAATTTCCCAGCCTCCAAATACGATTTATTTTAAAAATTCTAAACAGAATTTAGATAGTGCGATGATGAAAAACTTTCTCGGTTTCTCACTTTACTATCCAAAGGATTGGTCAAAAGCGGAAACATCGACTAAGTTCTTGGATGTTTCCAAAAAAGCATCGAATGGTTTTCCGATTGAACAACTGCTCATCACGCATTATAGGAGCCTCGGGACGATGACCTTAGACATTCCGACTTTTCCGAAGCTTGTCGAAAAATCAAATGCTGATTTGAAAAAGAATCTTGGCGATAATTACAAGGTTATTTCCCAAGGCGTCGCAACAATTCAAGATGGTCGCTGGAAAGTTTATGAAGTAAAATTTCAAAGTTCCGGCAAAAATGAAAAAGGTGAAACGGTGATGATTTGGGGCAGATGTTTGTGGATTTCTGTCCAACGCGCCGGCGTGCAAAACGGATTTGTGGTCACAATGCTGGCAACTTCGCTTTCCGATGCTGTGAAAAGTGTTGATGATGTCGGAACGCAAGGCGATTTGGTAAATATTCTGGAAACTTTCGAGCCTTCTCAGATTTACTGAAAGGTTCCAATTAAACAATTCTCAAGCATCCAAAATCTATGCTTAAAATGCTGAAATAAATCTATGTAGGTTGCGCCAAATTTATCGGAAGCATTTATCAAAGTTTCAAGCAGTTAGCTGAGAAAACGAGTTGGCAAATTGACAATTCACGACAAATTGAGTTCTTTGTCTTTGTATTATAATCGGCAAGAGAGGCTTTAAAATTATTGAAGTTACAATAAATTTGCCGGTCAGAGTTTTTTCTAATTTGTCGAGCATGGCGGTGGTCTTGGGTTTCGGGTGGTCAGGTATTAATTACCCTTTAGCTCTTTTACCCTTTTACCCTTTGAACGACAATAATTTGAGAGGTTTTGGAATGGAGCAAGGCGAAGCGAAGCCGACCTTGCAGAATGGAAAGACCGGAGTTTAAGGTGAAAGCAAAACCTTTGAGAAGAAGAAAAAACGCCGCGTGAGCGGCTCGAATTTTATTGAGGAGGCAAAGATTTCCACAAAAGAACGGGCGCAGAGCAACCCTTCCAGACCTGTAACTCATGTTACGCAACTTGAATTTCTGATGTCGCCGAAGGTGACAAATATAATAGCGTAGGGTGTAATGAGTGAAGCGAATGAAACCCTACGTTGATTCAGAAAAGTCATGAGCTCGCTGAAAGTGAGCAACTTGGTTA
>JANPDZ010000323.1:0-8511 GCA_031431735.1 Acidobacteriota bacterium
TGATTTTAGCCCGATTCATTCGGGCTAAAATCAAAACTGCGTAACAGCAGATTTAACTTAAGTCTTGAGTTGAAATCAAAGTAGAAATTAGACGCGGAGATGCGCCGATTAAACGGAAAAGCGGCTGATTATTTTCAGTAAATGTTTATCGAATCAGATAAATATTTTCAGAACATCGGCGAAAATCCGTCAAATCCGCGCCTCTCTGCGTCTAATTTCCTTTCTTATTTTCAACTCAAGACTCAAGTTTATTTTTCATTCGTGAGCCAATCTTGCTTCATTTTGCGCGTAATGGCTGAAGAAAAGTTTGAGTGAAATAATTGAAAGGGAGAATAGCAATGAAAATGAATATCTTGGACGTTAATAATAAAGCAATATTTTATAAATCGAATCAATTTCGGGCATCAAAAGTCAGATGGATTTTACGCAGTTTGATCTTGCTGGCGTGTTTGGCTTTGGCTTTGCCGGTGATGGCTGCCTGGACGCAAAACCAGCAAATCACTTCGACACCGCGCGGTATCGCCGCGCAACACGGCAACGCGGTCGCTATTTACGGAATCAGGATGGTCGTCGGGGCGCAGCACGATCCCACGACCGCTCTTAATGCAGGCGCGGTGTTTGTCTATCGGGCATCGGGCGGCGTTTGGATACAAGAGGCAAAATTGCTTGCCAGCGACGGTATGGCTGATGACCAGTTTGGTTATTCGGTGGCAATTTATCATGACACGATTGTGGTCGGTGCCAATCAAGCGAACGCGTCATTACCAAACAGCGGCGCGGCATATGTTTTTTCCTACGACCGCTTTAACCTGACTTGGGTACAACAGCAGAAATTGACGGCGAACGATGGCGGGTCTGACGACCAATTCGGCAATGCCGTCGGTATTGATGGCGAAGTCCTCGTTGTCGGTTCGCATTTTAACGACCGTCCCATCCCTTCATCGGCCGGTGCAGTTTATGTCTTTCGGCGCTCCGGAACGGTTTGGACACAAGTGCAAAAACTCGTTTCGACCGCCGGACCTTTCGGTGTATTTGGAAATTATTTTGGTGAATCAATCGCATTCAGGGGCGGTAAGATTGTCATCGGCGCGACGGGCGATAATACACCGGAAACAGCCGCCGGTTCGGTTTATGTTTTTGTCGAGAGTAACGGGCTTTACGTTTTGCAACAAAAAATTACTATTCCCGACGGCTCGAATGGTGATAATTTCGGCTGCTCAGTCGCGATTGAAGGCAATACGCTGATTGGCGGAGCGCGTGAGGATTCGACGATTGTCGGACAACACGCTTTCGGTGCGGCGTATGTTTATGAATTCAACGGCACAAGTTGGGTCTCGCAAGGGAAACTTGTCGCCTCAGACGGTGCATTAACTGATCGCTTCGGCTGGTCGGTTGCCGTCACCGGCAATGTCATTGCCGTCGGCGCACGCGGTGCCGATACAGCTCTTGGAGTTGATTCCGGTGCCGCTTATATGTTCACACGATTTGGCACGACTTGGACACAAGTTCAAAAACTTGCTCTCACCGATTCTTCACCCAGCGCCCGTTTCGGGTCGAGCATTGCTTTGACTTCTGATGCCAATTTGATCGTCGGCGCGTCTGACAAAGCATTGACTGCTCCCGTCGGTCAGGGCGCGGTCTATTATTTTACACAACCGGCTCCGAAAGTTAAATTCGATTTCGACGGCGACGGCAAAGCCGATATTTCGATTTTCCGTCCCATCAGTGGTCAATGGTGGTATCAGCAAAGTCTCGACAACAGCGTCCGCGCTTTAACATTCGGAACATCAACCGACAAACCCGTTCCGGCAGATTTTGACGGCGACGGCAAAACGGATATCGCGGTTTATCGTCCGGCAAGAGGTGAATGGTTTGTTTTGCGAAGTTCCAATAATAGTTTCTTTTCAGTTCCTTTCGGAAATTCAACCGATAAACCCGCACCCGGCGATTTTGACGGCGACGGTTTGGCGGATTTTGCGGTCTTCCGCCCATCAGAAGGCACTTGGTATATCAATAAATCTTCCGGCGGAACTCAAATAACACAATGGGGAGGAGAGGGCGACATTCCCGTCACTGCGGATTATGACGGCGACGGTAAATCGGATTTTGCCATCTTCCGGCCTTCAAACGGGCAATGGTGGCTCAACCGCTCGATGGCCGGTAATCTTGCTCTGACCTTCGGCATCAGCACTGATAAACCCGTGCCTGCCGATTACACCGGAGACGGAAAAACGGACATTGCCGTTTGGCGACCTTCAAACGGTACCTGGTTCGTGTTGCGGAGTGAAGATTCTTCTTTCTTTGCCATTCCGTTCGGCGCAAGCAGCGATATTCCCGCACCAGCCGATTATGACGGCGACGCTAAAGCGGACGTTGCGATTTTCCGACCCGACGGCGCGAATTGGTTTATTCAACGCTCGACCGCCGGAATCTTGATCCAGCAATTCGGCGCCACCGGCGATTTACCGACACAGGCGGCTTTTGTGCCGTAGGCTTTTGAGGAATGAAGGGTGAAAAAGAATATTTCTTGAATTCATCCCTCATCCCTCACCCTTCATCCCTCAGTCGCCTTGTGCTTTTTCATTTGAATATGTAAAATTGACATTAAAGTAAAGATTCATTGTTTGAATCTAATTTTTTTGAAAAGGAGAAATAATAATAAATGTCAGCAGTTGCAGCACCGTCAGTTGAAATGATCGTTACTGATTCAGCGATCACAGAAATCAAAAAGTTTTTATCGAGCGAGGACGATTTACCGGAAACGGCCGGTCTTCGCGTCCGCGTCGTACCGGGTGGTTGTTCGGGCTTTTCATATAGTTTGAATATTGAGGAAGAATCAAAATCGGGCGATTTTGTGATGGAAAAAGGCGACATCAAACTTTTCGTCGATATGTTCTCGGCGCAATATTTGAACGGCATCACGGTTGATTACACATCGAATATGATGGGTTCGGGTTTTACATTTGAAAATCCGAATGCGACCGGCGGTTGCGGTTGCGGAACTTCGTTTTCCGCCTAATTAATAGAAGCTCGTCAACAGATTAAGATCAAGGTTTGAAAATATTTTCAGACCTTTTTTCTTTTTAATCTGGAAAAGAAATTTGATTACAACTGTCTATTGACATACAAAACAATCGGATGGACAGCAAAAGGCGGAGCGGGGCTGGGAGGTCTTAAAAATCGCAGTTTTTAAGACTTTTTCCGCTTGTTTTTCGGGTAATACGCAAAAAAAACCTTGCCAAACCCGGTCGCTTTAAAGTTAAAATGGAATTGGTGATTTGCCATTTCCCAAATTTAAAGCGATACTAAAAAGGTCAGACCAATATTTCGACAATAAAATAATTAAAAAATTAGTTACTTTTTGCACAAATCCAACGGATAAAATTCCGCGATTTTCCGCATATTCAAAATATTGGTTTGTAGGTTAAATCAAATCTACGATTTTTCCGCTCATCCCCAAATATAAAATAACTGGAGTAATTTTTATTAATGATTTTTAAGAACCGTTTGTGTATTTCGCTTTGTCTTTCCGTATTTCTCGTGAGTTTTGCAGTTAGTTCAAACGCTCAAAGCCGCTCAAGAATAGTTACCACACCGGAAAGCCAACCGACCAACACACAAAATTCGGCAGACAAAATAAAACGAACCGTCTTGTCATCGCCAACCACAAATGTCAATCAGCGTCCGACTTTATCAACCAATATCATCGTTGTCGGACAAAACAAACCCACTCAACCGCTTGTCAAAAACACCGGCTCGTCGCAACCGACCAATACGAGTATAAACTCAAGCAGCCTCTTAAATTACAGCACAAATACCAACCAAAGATTGCTCAGTTCGATTCAATCAAAACTCGGTATTCCGTATCTTTACGGCGCGATCGGACCGAATCGCTACGATTGTTCAAGTTTTGTCTGGAAGGTTTTTCAGGAATCCGGAATATTTTTTACACGCACGAGCGCACGGTCTATGTGGAGCACATTTGAACCTGTTTATGGCGATGACCGATTCAAATTCGGAACACTCGTCTTTTTCAACAAACTCGGACATATGGGAATTGTCGCTGACGAAAACGGATTCTATCAGGCATCTTCGAGTAAAGGTGTTATGTATTCGCCTTTCAAAGGCTATTGGCAAAACCGCATCGTCGGCTATCGCCGCGTTCCGGCTGATTACGGCGGAAAATAAATTTTTCTGAATATTAAACAAAAAAGCCCGAAATTATTTAACTTCGGGCTTTTTTGTCAGAACAGCGAGCGGTAGCGACCTGTTTAATGTTGGTTTGACACTCTCCAACCAAATCGAAACGATTATGGATTGGAGATTCTCGCTCTGAATCTCTATTGAGTATTCATATCTAGCGAACGTTACTTTCGCCCTGCCCGTGCGTAGAAGTCTATTAACGACTTGGTTGAATTTTAGTTTGTTTTTATGTGTATGTCAAACGCCTTACATCTACGACCAAACGCGCTACGCACTGCGTTATGGTCATAGTCTTAGGCTAAAGAATGATAAAAATTAGCTGTTGAAATTTTAACAGGTCGCTACCGCTCGCTATTCTGACCAATTAAACAACAAATCCGGGACGCGATAAATGCTCTTTAACCTCGCAGATGATCGCAATTTTATCAATCGCGACATACGCAACTTTTTCATCATCGTCGCGCAAAAACAAGACGCCGTTTTTGACATCAATCACATCGCCGCGAAACGAAACACCCGAACCACACGAGACATCAATTCTTTTTCCCATTAGAGTAGTTAAAAATTCTTCCATAAAAACATATTTCTCCTAAAATTTATTTAAACTCGATTTGCAAACGAAGCAATTCTGCCCGCCAATGCCCAACGCGAAATCGGCTGCTCGTCTGTTTGGTTTACAGTTGAAACGGTCGGCGATTTTGCCGATGTTGCCAAAGCTGCCGCGATCAAAGCCATATCGCGCGTCGTCACTGAAATTTCCCGCGCTTTTTTTCGCTCGTTAAAACGCGGAATAAATCCGGTGTCGAGCTTTCCTTCGATAAACTCCGCATCTTCGACAACTTCGCGAAAAAACGGCAGAGTCGTTTTGATTCCGCCAACTTCGTATTCCTGCAATGCGCGACGCATCCGGTCAATCGCTTCCGCCCGATCGCGTCCGTGCACCGCAAATTTTGAAATCATCGGATCGTAATAGATCGAAATCTCAGAACCTTCGTAAATTCCGCCGTCGTCGCGCACGCCGCTTCCCTGCGGAATTCTTAAACGTGTAATGCGCCCCGGGCTTGGCAGAAAATTATTTTCCGGGTCTTCGGCATAAACGCGGCATTCGATGGCGTGACCTTTCATTTTGATTTCGTCTTGCGTAAAAGAAAGTTTTTCGCCGAAAGCGACATTGATCTGCTCTCTGACAAGGTCAATTCCCGTCACAAGCTCGGTCACCGGATGTTCGACTTGCAGACGCGTGTTCATCTCAAGAAAATAAAACGATTTGTCCAGATCCGAAACAAGGAATTCAACTGTTCCCGCGCCGACATAATTGACCGCTTTGGCGACCAAGACGGCACACGCGCCCATTTTTTGACGCAAATCTTCATCATTTATCGGCGACGGACATTCTTCGATAACTTTTTGATGCCGCCGCTGAATCGAACACTCGCGCTCGCCCAAGTGAACGTGATTGCCGTGTTTGTCGCTGAAGATCTGAATCTCGATATGGCGCGGACGAACAATCGCTTTCTCAACAAAAACCGCGTCGTCGCCAAAACTCGCCAATGCTTCCGATTGCGCGGCTTCGAGCGCGTTTTTCAGATCGCTTTCGTGATTAACGAACCGCATTCCCTTTCCGCCGCCGCCGGCGGAAGCCTTGAGCATCACTGGAAAACCGATTTCCCGTGCTGTCTCAAGCGCATCTTCAAAAGACACAAGCGGCGCAGTTGTTCCCGGCACGATTGGAACACCGGCTTTGATCGCAATCAGCCGCGCCGAGATCTTTCCGCCCATCGCTTCCATCGCTTCCGGCGACGGACCGATGAACTTAATACCCTCATCCGTAACCTTTCGGACAAATTCCGAATTCTCGGACAAAAAACCGTAGCCCGGATGAACCGCTTCGGCACCCGATCGTTTGGCGACTTCGATTATTTTCTCCCAACGCAGATAGCTTTCCGACGACGGCGGCGCACCGATCAAATAGGCTTCGTCAGCCATCCGGACGTGCAGTGCATTTTTGTCGGCTTCGGAATAAACCGCGACTGTTTTGATCTTCATCTCGCGGCAGGCACGAATCACGCGGCAAGCGATCTCTCCGCGATTGGCGATTAATATCTTTTTGAACATAAAAATTAATTTTAACCGAAAAATTCTTCACCGCTGACGATTTCCAGTTTCGGCATAAACGGCAAAAACTGTCCAAAATCATCTGTGTCTTGTGTCACGACATAACATTTCGCCTTAGTTGCGGTTCGCGCAATCAAAGCATCGTTTTGGAGTTGATAGGCATGTGAAAGTTTCGGCGTCAAACCATGCGAAGCGGATTTATCGCCAAATCGCAAACGGCGAATCAATTTTGCCGTTTCCCACCAATCATTTTTATCGGGAGTTATCAGAGTGTTTTCCTTATCGTGAAATTTTCGCCACTTTTCAAAAACATCCAAATCGTCGGCAGAAACGGTTGTCGCCGCCAATTCATAAAGCACAACGCTTGAAAAGTGCATTTTGACCGCTAGACTGCTACCTTTGTCACCAATTATGCTTGAATATTGAGTGAATATGTTTTGGTCGAAAACAAATGACTTAAATTTTGGCATTTTGTTGTCTGGTAATAACTTCCATCGCCGCTTTCATTGCTTCAATCAATTCTTTTTCTTGCTTTGTGTATCGCTTTTTCGGCTTCAAAGTATCAATAATCGGAATCTTTTTCGTTGATTCTTTTTCATCCGTCGGTTTTATACCGTTTTTCGATTTGTGATTTTTTTCCATCTCGCTCACCTCACCCAAATTATAACACGCACATATTTAGTCTAAAACCGAATTCCCGTGATTTCCGGGGTCGAAACGAATGCTGACCTTTGCGCCGGGCACATATTTGACGGGCGTTTCTTTTTGTTTTTCGGTCAAAGTGTCTGACGATTCAAAATCAACACCGTGGATCGTGTAGTAATAATAAACGATTTCCTCGCCATTATCCTTATTTTCAGAATCAATGATCGTGCCTTCGGTGATTCTGCCTTTTTTGAGCAGAATTTCCCGTCGTTCATTTGCGGAAAGCTCTTTCTTTTTGCGTTTAAAAATATCGAAAAGTACCATTTCAATCTAAAACCAGCGGAGGCTTGTTATATTTTGCTCTCAAATTATTGACTGCCGATAAAATTGTCGGACGACTTATGATTCTCGCTTCAAATGGTCTTTTGCCCGGAATGTCAATCATTATTAAACCAATCAGAATCGTTAAAATCCCTTGTCCCGGAATGCCCGGAAGCGACAATATTATTCCGATAATAACCAAGATCACTCCAAGAATATTTTTCAAAATGACCGCACCCCAACGAATAAGAAAAGGACTGTCGGGTAAAAAATCACGCTCGTGATGCGAACTGAAATAATTTTCGGGCACTTTAACGACAACGATTCCGATTGCCAAAAAACTAAGCCCGAATGATAGAAAAAACAATCCGACACCAAGCCCGATCTGCCCCCAGGTCAAAGAAGTCCAAAATGTAGAAATGTAATTAAAGAGCCATTCCATAAAGCTTGCAGTTAATTTTCTGCTTCCATTTTCCTAAATTCCTTCCAAATAAAGATCATTCGCTGGACAAATGTCCACATCGAACCGACTGCCAAAACCCACAAAACTTGTGGCATTCGGTTAAATAAATAGAAGTCTGAATTCCAATCCCAGGTTGAAAGTGCGCCGATGATAAATAGCACGATGCGTTCAGGTCGCTGCATAAAACCGACATTTGCCTTCACGCCAAACGCTTCCGAACGCGCCGTCGAGTAGCTGACCATTATCGAACCAAGCCAGCCGACACCTGCCAGAAAAACATTCAAAATCGAATGTTGCGGCGTATTTGAAGCGTAGAAAATCATAATACCGAGAAAGCAAACCATATCGGAAACACGATCGAGCGTCGAATCCAGAAAACCGCCGAATTTCGTCACATTGCCCGTCAGACGCGCCACATTGCCGTCGAGCATATCAAACAGATTGGCAACGATTAAAACAATTCCCGCCCAGAAAAACTCGCCCATCCCGAACAAAACGCCGCAACCGACATTGATCATCACACCGATCGTCGTCAAAATATTTGGATGCACGCCGGCAGACGCTAAGGATCGCACCATCGCATTGATGATCCGCATTGCCCCGCGTCCGATACTTGCTCCAAACATTTTCTCGAGTGGTCAGTGGTCAGTGGTGAGGACGCATTTAAAGTCCACAGACCACAGACCACTGCCTACTTTTATAAATAGTGAAACGTCGTTAATCTGTAAATATCAAAATTAAGAAAACCATTAGGCGTTTTTACC
>JANPDZ010000324.1:0-4853 GCA_031431735.1 Acidobacteriota bacterium
TTTACCACCCCAACTACCTGCATTTAATTCAGGTAAAAATTTCTCTTAAAGTCATCTTGTGTTAATAACATTGGACTTAGCCCAATTTCTTGGTCAGCTAATTTTGTCTAAAGTCCCTTTTTTTGTCTAAAGTCGAGTTAATTGATACCCGCAAAAATATCTTTGTTTAGCTAAAAGTCAATTGTCTTGACCGGTCGTTCCGAAAGATGTCGCACGACAATGGAGAGAGCTATCTGATCGAATTCCATAACCCGGCAGCATTAGCGTTCTGCAGACATCAACATTCCGGCGGCTATCGCTTAACAGATACGGCCATAAATAAAACGCTTAACCAACGTATCCACTAAAACATAGGAGGAGATCTTTATGAGAAGCATTATTCCTGGTCGCTTAAAGTGTGGGGAAACGCCCCACGCTCCATTCGTTTCTTAAACGAACCCAAAAACGGACGACGATTCAACCAAAAATCAAGTAAATCAAAAAATAAGGAGAAATTACGATGAAAATCAACACTATTATTACGATGTTTATGACAGTCACTTTACTGGCGGCAACGCCGATTTTTACACTTTCGCAAACAAACGGCCTCGCGCCAAACGCGCCGACGAGCTTTTCCGTTTTCAGTCTGCCGCAAAATATTGGCGTGCCGGTTAATTCGCCGGACAACGAAAGCGGCGCGTTTGTTGCGCCAAACGGCCTGAGTCTTTATTTTTCGAGCAATCGGTCAGGCACTCTGGGCAGCATAGACCTTTGGGTTTCGCAACGCCCGACGCTGACCGCGGCGTGGGGAACGCCGCAAAATCTGATGGTTCTTAACACCGACGGCAACGAAAATCTGCCGACTCTGTCGCCTGACGGAAAGACGATATTTTTCAGCAGCAGCCGTCCGGGCGGGTTTGGCTTTACAGATATTTATATGGCGACGCGAACAAATCCGAATGACGATTTCGGCTGGACTGCGCCCGTCAATCTCGGCGCGGTCATCAATACTCCTGATAACGAAATCGGAGCCGGATATTTTGAAGACCCGGCAAACGGGACGGCAATTCTTTATTTCAGCAGTGATCGAACGGGCGGACTCGGCGGCGAAGACTTCTGGCAAAGCACACGCAACGCGAACGGCACATTTAATGCGCCGACGAATGTTGCGGCATTAAACAGCACCTCGTTCGATAGGAATTCGGCGGTCAGACACGATGGTTTAGAGATATATTTTGCATCGGAGCGCGACGGCGGATTAGGCGGACGGGATATTTGGGTTTCAACCCGCGCATCCGTTTCCGCCGCGTGGAATCCGCCCGTCAATCTCGCCGCCGTCAACTCCTCCGGCAGCGACCAAACGCCGTCTCTCTCGCCGGACGGCTCGATTCTCTATTTCTCCTCGGGTCGCGACGGCTCGCCGGACATTTACACCGCCACGCGAGTCAGCGTCAACCGGACTCCAACAACGGATTTTGACGGTGACGGACGCACCGACCTGAGCGTTTTCCGCCCGACGGACGGAACCTGGTGGGTGATGAAAAGCGGAACTAATACGGTCAGCGTTCAGCAATTCGGCACAAACGGCGACAAGATCACGCCAGGCGATTACGACGGCGACGGCCGCACCGACATCGCCGTCTATCGGAACGGAACCTGGTATGTTCTCCAAAGTTCAAACGGACAAGTGGCGATTCGGCAATTCGGTTTGAGCAGCGATATTCCAATCGCCGGAGCAAATCAATAAAAGCGACGATGCGGCGATGAGACTGAGCGATGATGCGAAGTTTAACAAAATGCTAAGTTTTCATCGCTTCATCGTCGCCATTTTCGCGCTCCGGTCTTTTTGTTCAGGCAATTTAAGTTTTCAGATAGTTAAATCAGTAAAGTTTGGCATTTACCGTTTAACGGATGCGGCGATAAATTTAATGCCCGCTTAAAGTATGCGTCCTAAACACAAGGAGAAAATCATGAAAAACATATTCAGAACAAATGCAGCTAATTTATTAAATCTAACAATTCGCAAACTTCCATTATCCCTTTATTCATTTCTCACCTTTTTGCTTTTAATGCTATTTGTTTCCGCCGCTTACGCGCAGCCGACGAACATCCCGGGACCCACGGGAAGCGTGGTGTTCGGGTCACAGGTCATTACTTTACCGAACGGGAATTTTATCGTCGCCGACCCGTCTTACGGCGAGGGCGGCATCTCGAATATCGGGGCGGTGTTTTTGTATGACGGCGCGACGCTCGCGCCGATCAGTAAACTCACGGGCGTTACCTTTGCCGATAGCGTCGGCAACGCCCCGATTGAAGTCCTGACTGGCGGCAATTACTTTGTCGTCCGCAGCGACCTCTGGAACAGTCCTTCCGGGACGGCGGATGTCGGGGCGGTAACGCTGTGCAGCGCGACCGTTGGCTGTAATGGCACGGTTTCGCCCGCCAATTCGCTAATTGGCTCGACGGCGAGCGATCTGGTCGGCTATACGACAAATGATTTGATCAGCAAGACAACCGCGCTTGCCAACGGCAATTACATCGTGTTAGGCGCAAGTTGGGACAATCCGCCGTTTACCAATGCCGGATTCGCTCTTTACGCCGACGGCGCAAACGGCACGTTCGGCACACCCAACGCGCCCGCCAATTTCGACCGAACCGTTATCGGCACAATAGCGAACGGCATCACCGGGAATCAGACGCGCTATGATGCGGTCAATAACCAGATGCTCGTCGGACGCGGCAACAGCAATCTCGTTACCGTTCTGCGATTACCTGCGCCGCCGATCACCGACACGACTCCGCCTGTCATCGCGCCCAATGTTTCCGGCACGTTAGGCAATAATGACTTTTATCTGAGCGACGTTAATATTTCGTGGACTATTTCAGACGCGGAATCAACCGTTTCCAATCAATCGGGCTGTGAAACGCAAACCGTTACTGCGGACACGAACGGCGCAACTTTTATCTGTATGGCGACCAGCGGCGGTGGCACTAACACGCAGAGCGTTACCGTAAAACGCGACACAACGAATCCGAATATCAGTTTCGTCTCACGAACTCCGGCGGCAAACGTCAATGGTTGGAACAACTCCGATGTAACGATTAATTGGGATTGCACCGATATCGTATCCGGTGCATTCAATCCGGGCGAGAGCGAAACCGTTAGTACGGAAGGACAGGATCAAAGTGTAAGCGGAACCTGCACCGATAACGCTGGCAACACTGCCTCCGACACGCAACTCGGCATCAATATTGATAAGACTGCCCCAATTGTCAGTTTTGTTTCGCGGACGGCGGCAAACGTTAATGGTTGGAACAATACAAATGTCATAGTTAATTGGAGCTGTGGCGATACTCTATCTGGCGTGACGAGCGTGGACGTTAGTCGAATTGTCAGCACTGAAGGGCAAAATCAAAGTTCTAGCGGAACTTGCACGGATCTCGCGGATAATACGGCTTCAAACACTCAAAACGGTATAAATATTGATTTGACCGCGCCGATTCTGATGCCGCTCGTTTCACCGGATCCGGTGTCGTTAAACGGCACGGCGACGGCAACGCCAAACGCAGCGGACGCTTTATCCGGCATTGCTTCGCAATCCTGCGCGGCACCCGTGACGGCACCCGTCGGCAGCAAAACCGTCGCTTGCGCGGCAACCGACCGGGCGGGCAACACCGCCAACTCTGACGCCGCTTATCAAGTCGTGAATAATCAGGTCGTCTATAACTTTACGGGTTTCTTCCAGCCGGTTGACAATCTTCCGACGCTCAACTTGGCGACGGCGGGCAGTTCGATTCCGGTCAAATTCAGCCTGAACGGCAATCAGGGCTTGAACATTTTGGCAACCGGCTATCCGGCTTCGAGCCCGATCGCCTGCAATGCCAACGAACCGGGCAGTGTCATCGAAGAAACGGTCAATGCGGGCGGCAGTAGTTTGACGTACAATGCCGCCGCTGACCAATACATCTACGTCTGGAAAACCATTAAGGCGTGGAAAGGAACTTGCCGGATACTGGTTGTCCGTTTGAGCGACGGCAGCGATCATTACGCCAAGTTCAGTTTCAAATAAATGTAATCGGTCAGGGAGTTCAGATTTCCCGCAGCCTCCCGCGTAAAAACGCCGGAGGCTGACGCCGCCTTTGCGATATGCGGAAACCGAAAAGAAATGAAATGGCGAATATATTCAATATTGTGCCGGATGTTATCGGCGGTGGTTGTCTTCGCGCAAACGCCGCTTTTAAGGAGAAAACGAAAAATGAAACAAATATTTATGACGACCTTAATTTTGGCAGCGTTGGTTCTCGCCCAAAATATCAACGGACAGGTGAACTCTTCTGGCGACACCGCCAAACTCGAAGCGGAAATCGGCAAGGTTCTGCGCGAGTATTACGATGCCTTTAGCCGTCGGGATATTGCCGCGGCAGCATCAATTTATACCGACGACGGATTTATTTTTCAAGACGGCTATTCAAGCAACCTGCAAATCAAAGCAGATGTTCGCGCTTATCTTCAATCGGCGGCGGCTGTTAAAACCAAAGATACATATGAAATCGAAGATCTAAAAGTCTTATTGGTCAACAAGGACACTGCGACCGCCAATTACACGGTCATTTCGAAAATCGAACAAAACGGCAAAACCGATGTCCGCCGCGACCGCACGACCAATGTTTTAGTGCGACGCGACGGACGTTGGCAGATTTTTGCCGACCATACTTCGCGCCTGCCCGATTTGGTTGAACCGACCACGAGCGGTTTGCCGGTCGGTTGGCTGCGAAAAGGAACCGATAACGGCAGCGGTTATTCGATCGCATTGGACACGAATATCAAACACGGCGGCAAGGCGAGCGCGGCGATCAAATCTGTGTGTGGCAAC
>JANPDZ010000325.1:0-3722 GCA_031431735.1 Acidobacteriota bacterium
TTTACCACCCCAACTACCTGCATTTAATTCAGGTAAAAATTTCTCTTAAAGTCATCTTGTGTTAATAACATTGGACTTAGCCCAATTTCTTGGTCAGCTAATTTTGTCTAAAGTCCCTTTTTTTGTCTAAAGTCGAGATAAGTAGTAAAAAAGTGGGAAATCTCTCAAAGTCTGAATGCGGCTAAAAAAGAGTATGATAAACATTCATTCAAACTCTTGCCAAATATTGACAAATAGGTTGTTTTATCAAGATAAAATTGTGAAAACATCCCTACATACGACGCCTTGAAAAGACGCCTCATAAACTTAAAATCTTTCTCTATATAATCAAATGACTTTATTTTGCAAACTTTTTATCGAGGGCTTCGAGAATCTGCAAGATGTGGCGGCGATTTTCGCCAAGATCGCTTTTTCCGACGCGCGAATTTGAATGAACATTGACTAAAACCTCCTCATTTTGCACCTCGGCTTTGATCTCCAGATCATCAATGAAAATAACGACCGGAACTTCTATCTTGAGCGAGGCAGTCGCTCCTGCCGAGCTGCTTGAAATCAATTTCCAACTCTTCAAGTAGGTTGTCTGGTTCGCAATGATCTTTTCGGTTTCGCCGATAAAAGTCGGCAAATCGGTCTTATACTTGCGCGGCCGCAAAGCTTCTTCTTTGGCATCAACCGAGGTTTCGGCGATATTGTTCGGGTTCATTATTACCAAACCCACCATGATTGCGGCGGCTAAACCGACCACAATTCCGATAATTTTTAGAATCTTCATATTTTTAGTTAGTCGCGAGTCAAGAGTCGAGAGTCAAGAGTCAAAAGAAAGGCTTAACCTCTCGACTCCGACTCTCGACTCTCGACTCTTAAATCGTTTGAATCTTGAAACTTATATCAACCGCCCGCGCCGAATGCGTGATTCTGCCGACCGAGATCAGATCAACACCGGCTTCGGCAAAGAAACGCACACGATCGAGATCCATTCCGCCCGATGCTTCGATCAAGACATTCGGGTTTAATTGGCGCGACATTTCGACGAGCTTGGCGGCTTCTTCGGGCGTTTGGTTATCGAGCATGACGATGTCCGCGCCGGCTTCGATCGCTTCGCGAAGCTGCGCCCAATTCGTGATCTCGACCTCAATTTTATGAAGATGTCCGACCTTTTTCTTTGCCATCGTAACGGCTTCGGTGATGCCTCCGGCAAGCGCGATGTGATTATCTTTGATCAAAACGCCGTCGTCCAGGCCGAGCCGATGATTCTTGCCGCCGCCGATCGTCACCGCGTATTTTTCGAGCATTCTGAGTCCGGGCGTGGTTTTGCGCGTGTCAATGATCTGTGCGCCGGTGCCTTCGACCGCTTTGACGTATTGGCGCGTCAGGGTTGCAATGCCCGACATCCGCTGCATCAGATTGAGCGCGACGCGTTCGCCTGCAAGCAAAACATCAGCATAACCGCGAAGCAGCGCAAAGACCGTTCCCGCTTCGACTTCCGTGCCTTCGTTGACCGTTGCTTCAATTTCGGGCGATTCTTCGTCAAGGTGTATAAAGACCGCTTCGGCAACCGCCAGCCCGCAGACGACGAGATTTTCCTTCGCCAAAAAACGTCCGGTGCCGCGCACTTCCGGCGCGACACAAGCCTGCGTCGTAATATCGCCGCGCCCGAGATCTTCACTCAAAAATTCGGCAATACTCGCTAAAATATAGCTGTTCTCAAAAAGGTTCATAAGAAGTTAAATTACCATATTTTTAATCGAAGCGCAGTTTTAAAATTGGTGCGGCGGTTATCTTGTCCGTGAGTTTTGCCCGTCTTTATTATCCCGAAAACTATTTAAATTCCAATCCTCGCCGGAATGAGATGTTCGCACTCCGATTAGTATTTTTTTTCTTGACACTAAATCCGTAAATAAAGTTAGAAGTTACGCAGTTTGTCAAAATTCGGAATAAGTGAAAAGTGATAGGTGATAAGTGGTTTTGACCTCTCACTTATCACCTATCACTTTTCACTTATTCCGAATATATTTTCTTTTATTGCTTGATTTAAGTTTCAACTGCGTAACTCCTAAAAGTGTTAAGCAACGCGAAATGTATTTATGAATTACCGACAGCTAACAATTATAGAATACCAATTTCGCCAAATTCTCTGATATAATTCGATTTTAATGAGTTTGGAGGTTTTCAGATGAAACAATGTCCGCAGTGCCGACGCACTTATGACGATTCTCAATCCTTTTGTTTGATGGACGGAACCCCTCTGATAATCGAAAGTGAAGAAGAAACGATTGTGCGGCGGCAATCGCCCGCGCCCAAGAAAAGCAGACTTCTGCTATGGTTGGGGCTTTTCATTTTGTTTATTATAGCTGGAAGCGTTTTGGTCGCCGGGCTTTTGATTTATAAATACAGCGGATCAGGCGCAAATGAGCAAGCAAAACGACAAGTCAATGTGAGTAGTTCACCGTCGCCGACGCTTTCGTCCACGCCGAAAGTTACGCCGACACCTGCCCCGACAGTTGCGTCGGCAAACAGTTTTCCGGTCGAAACTTCTTCACCAAAAACAGAGAAACCGCCGGCAAACAATGACGATTCGGAAGAAATCACCCCAATTCAATGGAACACGACGGGAGGCGGTTTCAAGAGCGATGTCGGTTTGGTTTACAAGTTTCAATGCCCCCCCAAAGGAACTGAAAACAATATTTGGGGAAGCGATATTTATACGTCGGATTCTTCGATCTGTACGGCTGCCGTTCACGCCGGACTCTTCAGCCTCGCCGACGGAGGCATCGTCACCCTCGAATTCCGTCCCGGTCGCCTAACCTACGGCAGCACCGTTCGCAACGGCATCAAGTCTTTTACTTTTGGCGAGTATTCCCGCAGTTTTGTCGTGCGCTAAATTTGGTCAATGAAATGTCTTTTTTCTTCGGCACAAGGCTGTTTTTTTCCGGCACAAGGCTATGTTTCTTTGGCACAAAGCTATGGTTCTTTGGCATAAGTCTTTTTTTTGCGCCAATTAGCCGGCTTTCCGCGCTTCGCGGCTAATTGCGCCTTTCAGCGAAAGCCAACGGATACGAGGCTGAAATCTTTTTCTGTGCGGAAAACCTCTATTTGATCGGTGCTTCGATTTTGAGATCTTTCGGGTTGTATTCGCGGGTTTCCGTCATTTTACTGTAGATCGTCTTTGGTTTGAGCAAACCATATTCTATTTCGCGCCGTAAAAAGGATCCTTCATTATTAACCCAGAATTTATAGTTCCAGTAGGTTTGTGAGACATCATCTTTGTAAGTGATATATTGACGGTAGAGCTTTGCATTTTGGTTATTTAGCTTTGTTTCTTCGATAGAAAATTTTGAAGTTTCTTCATCACCCGAAAGTGCGGAATACATCTTATTTTCGCCGCACCAGTCACTTGATGTTTTCCAAGCCCCACTGTTTTTTCGGCAATAATATGTTCCATCAATGTAGATAATTTCAAATCTTTCAATTCGTTTGCCAGATCTATTAACCTTTACTTCCCGCCATTTGTTAGGGCTAAAGGATTCATTGATAACTTCTGTGGTACTGGATAGTCTGCCGTTCTTGAAATAATCCTCTCTGAAATTTTTACGCCAAGAGCCATCAAAAACGATTACAGACGAATCAATTATCTGCTGTTGACTTTCTTCTCGGGAGATTTCTTTCGCCTGCCCGAATCCGCTAACTGAAACGACTAAACAAAAAATAGCCAGCCAAATCAT
>JANPDZ010000326.1:0-2223 GCA_031431735.1 Acidobacteriota bacterium
TATGAAAAAGCCTCCTTCACCAAATTAGAGGACAAAAAATATTTCCTTAAACTAAACACTAACTCTTGGTTTATCCACATTTAGTTGATTTTCTAAAACTATCTTGAGAAAATATGGAGATTCGCTTCGTCCAAAGTCTAAAAGAAAACTTCATAGTCAGTAGGTTCACCTGAACAAGCTCCGCCGGGCTTTGATTCACTTGCCTTCGATGCTTCACTGTTGGTATTTGCTTTCGGTGCTTCGCTATTTCCACTTGGTGCCGCATTAGTCGGTGCAGCATTTGTGGCATTTTTTGCCGGCTCAGCAGGTTGCCCACAGCCGGACATAAAAATTGCAGTTAAGCCGATAATCATCAATAAAATGACGATTCGATTGTTGGAACTTTTCGTTCGTAATGTTTTTTTCATATTTTTTTAGTTTTTAACTTTCGTTAATTTCTCCTGTTATTTCTTCTCTAAGACTCACAATCTAAAACTGCCGCTAACGAATTCAGACAAATCATCAATGCGCCCGCTTCCGCTTCGGTAAAATGTGCCGCACCCGTTTCGATAATCCGAAAGATGCGGCGTTGCGTGATGCCGAACATTTTGGCGGTTTGCTCTGCCGTCAGCATCGGTTCTCCGCATTTCGCGCAGGCTGTTTGTCTGTGTGTTGATGATTTGCGAATGACATATTTTTCATTCGTGGTAACGAACATTTCGATTTGTCGCTTGATTTCCATTGTGTTTTCGGCTTAAATTATTTACGCTAGGCTCTACCCTAAATAATTACGGTTTTAAAAGTCTGGATTTATTTTGGATTTATTTTGGATTTTTTTTGGATAACGCTAAACTTCAACCAACACGGGAACTTTATTGCTTCGATGGATTTACACTTGATCGGGCGGAGCGACGTTTGTGGTTTGCCGATGAGACAATTCCGCTCAAACCGAAGCAATTTGATTTGCTGTTTTATTTCGTCCGAAACGCCGGACGCGTGGCGACAAAAAACGAATTGCTCGACGCGATTTGGGCAGATACGTTTGTTGAGGAAACCACGCTTGCCAGAAATGTTTCGTGGCTCAGAAACGCGCTCGGCAAATACGCCGACGGCGAAGCAATCATCGAAACCGTTCCGAAACTCGGCTATCGTTTTACGTCGCCGGTGACAATCACAGAAACCGACGAAGACACGATTATCGTCGAAAAACAAACCGTCCAATATTTTCGCGGCGAAGAAACTATTACATTTGACGACGATTTTGCAGAAAGAAGGGAAGAAGGGGAGAAAAGGAGAAAAGGAGACAAAAACGCTTTTCACTCCTCTTCTCCTCTTCTCCTTTTCTCCTCTTCTCGCTTTCTTCTTGCCGCAGTCGCGCTCGTCGCGCTCGTTGGAATCGGCTCGGTTCTTTACCGAAACAATTTCAAAACCGTCGCACCAACTTATAGCTTAAATGATAATAAAAACGAAGCGGTCAAAAATATTCCGGCTGACGGAAACCTAATCAAAATCGGCTCGATAGTTCATTTGCGAAATCAATTTTCCGACGAGGCAGGTTATCTCGATGCTTGGGGGCTGGTTAAAAATAAGTCTGAATTCTCAATAGTTCCGACAGAATTAATGTTCGTTTCAACGCATCCGAACCCGAACAGAGAAAACGGCTCTGGAAGTTGGGAAATTGTTTCCGCGACCGGAAAAAAAGACGGCGAACCGCTTGTCTATGGAGACAAAATTCATTTAAGAAATATGTATCCCGATGCCGGATACCTCGATAATTGCGGTTGGATATAAGGATATGCCCGTTTTCAAAAAATTCAACAAAATCGAGAAGTTTGCCGTATTCACCGCTTATTCCGAAGACCGCGATAACGGAACCGGCACTTGGATTGTCAGCTCAGACACGAAATTCGATGGAGATGCGGTTCTCGAAGGCGAAGGCATCGTTCTTGAAAACGGCTTCCCGAAAGGTGGTTTTCTTAATATTGCCGGTCGCCCGAACGATATTCCGGCGTTTTACGATTACGACGGCTCGCAACTCGTATTCATTCACGAACCAACCGCCAACCGCCGTCCTGACTCCGGTATTTGGATTATCTCTGAAAGCAACTCGACTTTAGACAAAAAAAGGGACTTTAGACAAAATTAGCTGACCAAGAAATTGGGCGCGCGTCCAATGTTATTAACACAAGATGACTTTAAGAGAAATTTTTACCTGAATTAAATGCAGGTAGTTGGGGTGGTAAA
>JANPDZ010000327.1:0-13059 GCA_031431735.1 Acidobacteriota bacterium
GTTTCTACGATTCGCCTGACGAAGGCGAAGAGCCCGAGGTTTGTTCCAAATGCTACGGTTCGGGAATGGAGATCGTCCCCGGCAAAGGCGCCCGCAGATGCGAATGCCGCAAGCAAAAATCACACACGAATCTTTTGGATAAAACCCGCATTCCGAAACGCTATGCCGATTGCCATTTTCACAACTACCGGATATTGAATCCGTCGCAGGAACGCGCCTTTAAATATGCGTCAAAGCTGACGATGGAATATCCGGCGGTCGAACGCGGTTTGCTCTTTATGGGAACGGTCGGTGTCGGCAAAACACATCTTGCGGTTTCGATCCTCAAAGGTTTGACCGAACGCGGATTTAATTGTCTTTTCTACGAATCAGGTTCGCTACTTAAGGAAATTCAGGGTTCCTACAACGTCAACACGCAAACTTCGGAACTCAAGGTTCTCGCCCCGATCCTCGAAGCGGAAATTCTCGTGCTCGACGAGATCGGCGCGACCAAACCGAGCGAATGGGTGCGCGATACAATGGCAAACATCATCAATACACGCTATAACGACAAGAAATTGACGATCTTTACGACGAATTATCTCGACGAAAAACGCAACGAGCGCGAGGAAACGCTCGAAGAACGCATCGGTGTTCGTCTGCGTTCAAGAATATTCGAAATGTGCCGCACAGTCGCGATGGGCGGCGAGGACTTCCGCCGCACGTTTGACCAAGTAACACCAATCAAGAAACGGTAATCTTTTAGCTACACACAAACCCGAAAATACAATTTTATCGTTAAGATAACGGTCTTTGACCGCTATTTTTTCTTGTAACACGGTCAAAGACCGCTTGCTTAGAGGATCGTGTAAATAATAACTCACGTTTCGCTGTTGTCTGTAACTTCTTAGCAAGAAACGAGTTAAAAAATGATAAATTTTTGGTTTAAAAACGTTAGACATTGATTTATAAGAAGTTAAACAAAGTTTAAGCGAAACATGGGTTATCACTTATTCCGAATAACAATCAACCGCATAACTTCGAAGTTAATGCGCGCTTGCGTGCGTCGGCAATAAATCTTTTTTTAACTTTTTAATGAGGTATTACGAAAATTTTATGATTGTTTTATCAGTTACCGCCAGCCGCTCAGAGTTCAAACTTCAGTTTGACCTCTCAACGATTGCGGGCGTTGATTAACAAACCGTTACATTCCGTATTATTTTCTTGACACGGTTTATTGATAAAACCTACACTTAAAGCAGTAGCAAAGCAGTATTAAAAGAAGTGAATTTACCGAATTATCTAACTTTAGCACGAATTGTTCTGGTCCCGTTGTTGGTGGTTATCTTGCTGACTCCGTTTTCCGAGAATTGGTTCGGTATCAGCGGTTACGCGCTCGCGATCGGCATCTTTCTCGCGGCATCGCTGACAGATATTCTCGACGGACATCTCGCCCGCAGACGTAATCAGGTTTCAAACCTTGGTAAATTGCTCGATCCGATCGCCGATAAACTTCTGGTTTCCGCTGCGCTGATCGTGTTGGTCGAAAAACATCTCGCGCCGGCGTGGGTCGTGGTTGTAATTTTAGGCAGAGAGTTTATCGTGACGGGTTTGCGTTCGGTAGCCGCCGCCGATGGAATTATCATTCAAGCGCAGACGAGCGGCAAGATCAAAATGTGGGCACAATGTGTGGCGATCGTCGCACTGCTCGTTGCGGGTGCGAACGGCAATCCGCCGGTCTCGAATTTCGGCTGGAGTCTGCCGACGTTTAGTTTCTGGGAAGTCGCTGAAGTTCAAACGGCGTTTTCGCATCTTTCAACCTTTGCGCTGACCTCAAATGATTGGAAGGTTTTCGGCTATCTGATCGGGCGCGGCGGACTATGGGTGTCGGTCTTGATGGCACTCTGGTCGCTGTATGATTACTCCAAATTCTTTATCTCCGAAAACAATAAAAAACGGCAATCGCTCAAAGATGCCGTGATCGAAAAGATCGCCATCAATTGATTGCGGATCTCGGATTTTTCGGAAAATAGGACGCGGACGAACCGAGGATTGAGCGGATTTTCACGGATTTATTATTAATTTATCCGCGTAAATCCGTAAATATCAGAGTTCATCCGCGTCCTATTTCTGAGACCTGCCGCCAAGATCAAATATCGTTCAATTAAAAGCTGTGCCGTCAGTAAATGTGAAAACGTGTTACACTGAAACCTACGCAAACCAAAGCGCGCCAGAGGAGAAATATTATGGAACTCATATTTACGAATTCAACGATGGGCAAATCCGAAAGCGCGCTGACGGCTGACGGAATCAAGATCACGCTGATGCACCGCACCAAATCAAATGTCATTGTTTATTACGGCAAGGAAATCATCGCCGAATGCCGCACCAAAGCCGAAGCGATCGAAGCCGTTGATGCGCATATCCGCAAAGTTGATTGATCAAAACACCCGGTTTAAAACGAAAGGTAAAGCGTGACGGTTTGCATCACGCTTTACCTTTTACTTTTTACTTTTTATCGGCTTACTGCAATTCAACCCAATCGCCCGTGAAAATTTCCTGAGCATTGCGGACAACAACGGCCGTCGCGGTTTTGCCCTGAACGCTCAAAATTACGAGTTCGCCGACGACTTTGCGCAAATCGCCCGGACGGTCTTGCTTGGCTTTTTCGGTCGTCACGACTCTGCCGTCGGCATCGTCGTTTTGCTTTCGCGCCGCCTGATTGGAAAACTTCCCGCCGCGGTATCTGTCCGATTGAAAGCCTTCGTCGCGTGCGCTGACCGATTCGTCCTGAACCTTGTCAAACAAACCGCCTTTGCCAAGCGGACGATAAACCGTCAGATAATCGCCGACGTTCGCGCCGTCTTCCGAACCGAGATCAATATAAACGACCTGATCGCGGCTAAGCATTTCTAAACCGTCGCGCGCCATAAAAATTCTGCCTTTCGCTTTGCCGGAAGATTCGCCGAAAACGTCCAACTTTGGTCTTTGCGAATAGAGCGGACTCGTCCGCGCCGGAATCGGTTGCAACAAATCGCCGAGCATAAGAACTTCGCACGACGTTTTGACCCGGGCGACGGCAACTTCATTTTTGACCTTGACGACTTCGAGCGCGCCGACTTCCTGCACGTAAAACCCGAGATTATCTTTCTTGGTCCAGCGCGTTTCAACGCGTCCGCGCGGTCGAATCACCGCAAACATATCACCAACCTGAACGCTTTTATTAGTGCCCAGATTGATGTACACATTATTGCCTTGCGAATAAACATTCTGCTCTTGTTCATTTTCCGCACCGACGATCTTGCGACTTGTGTCAACTTTGTCCGTCTGCACATAACCCGCGCAATACATATTGTTGGCGCCTGCGACCGTTAAATTTTTGGTCACTTCGCTGACGACGAGCTTTGCTTTTTTATTCTGCGCCGAAACGATTGCCGAAAAAACCAGCAAACCTAATAAAGCGACGCCGAAACTTTTCCTGAAAAACTTCTGAAACTTCACGATTGTCTCCTTTTTACGATTGATTATTTGTAATTCTCTCTAGAAATTAAATGAAAGAGGTTTTTTTGAACTGCCCAGTTGCCTGCATTAGGCAAATATTATCGTAACCTTTTTGCAAAACGCACGTCAACAATTATTTTACAATGTTTAACAATAAAAATTATATTTCCGCGCTTGCACAATTTCAGATGTTTTTGTAGTATTTTTGTTTGCGGTTGCCGAAAGCGGCAACTTACAAGCCGGTGTAGCTCAGTTGATAGAGCAGTTGATTTGTAATCATCAGGTCGCGGGTTTGAGTCCCATCACCGGCTCCAATGTTTTCAACAGTGTAGGGTATCCTTCGAGATGCCCTTTTTCTTTGACTCACACCTTCAAACAAATTTTCAAAAAATCACCTTGTTTCGATAACCACAGGTTTTTATTAGATTTCAGCACTAATTTTCATTATTTACCGTCTGATTTCTTTTTTGTCAAAACTGAGGCTTTCCAAAACCGAAAATCTTGGAAAGCCTCAGTTTACTTTAAGCCGATTGCTCATTCAGCCCTTCAAGTTTCTGCCGGAACTTGAGCCAAAATGATTTTTCATCGCCTTTCGTAACAGGCAGAAACGAATCTATTTGCCTGATGATCGCCGACCGTTCGTTTTTGTCGGCGTTTTCGTATCGCGCTATCATTTGCGCTTGTTGGTTGTCGAGAAACGCTTGTTTCGCGTCCTTTTGGCTCTGTGTTAAGTTATTCATAAGCAGGTAAATAATGCAGAAACACGCTACGCTCGTAAGGGCGAAGAAACACCTTTACGAGCGTAGCGTGTTTCTGCATTATGTTACAAAACATATGCTGACCTGCTTACGTTACTCCAGTTCATTTTTGTCGCTGAAAGCGTCGGGTGAAACCCGACGTTGAAACCGAAAATCGCTCCGACGCTGTAAGCGTCGAACAAATTACTAACAAATTCGTCCCTTTCCGAGGACGCGACGCTTGCTTGTCGGGTCGTCGGGTTGCACCCGACGCTATTAAATTTGTCACCTTCGGCGACTTTCGGAAAATAGTTTTTACTTTTGCGTAAGTCCTAATATTAAAATCTATGGAAGGAAATGAATTAAAAGCCAAACGAGAAGGTTTAGGATTGACACAAACCGAATTAGCGGATATTTTAGGCGTGAAGATGAACACGGTTTATCGTTGGGAAAGTGGTATTCTTACCGTTCCCAAGTCTATTGAACTCGCAATGGAAACTGTTGAACGAAAATTCAAGTTCCGTCAAAACAAACAATAATTTATGCCCAAAGATGATAGCAAAACGATTTCTTCATCAATTATTGATAATCGCAAACGTGGAACAGTCGGAAACTTTCTAAAGGACAAAATACAGCCTGATTCAAAACTTTCGTTTGTTTCGGCGTATTTCACAATTTACGCTTATCAAAATCTTAAGGAGCATCTTAACTCAATTGACAGTTTAAGATTTCTCTTCGGCGAACCCGCGTTCATAAAATCCATCGGCGGCGAACAATCAAACAAACGTAAAGCCGAAATCCTTGATGAATCTGTAACCATTCCGATAAACGCCCAACTATCTCAAAAAAATGCGGCAATCGAATGTGCCGAATGGTTTAGGAAAAAGGCGGAAATCAAATCAATGGTTAAGCCGAATTTCCTACACGGCAAACTCTATTTAATCGAGAATGCCAACGGCTCGAAAGAATCCGTCGCCGGAAGTTCAAATTTTACGGTCAATGGTCTTGGTTTGGGCGGCAGACCGAATATGGAATTAAACCTTGTCGTCAATGACAAACGCGATCTTGAAGACCTTGAAGGATGGTTTGACGATGTTTGGAACGATGACACGGGATTAGTTGAAGACGTTAAAGAAAAAGTTCTCGAATATCTCGACATTCTTTCCGCCGAAAACCAACCACAGTTTATTTATTACAAAACGCTTTATCATATTTTCGGCAGTTATCTTGATGAGCAAAAAGATAATCGTTTGTTAGATGAAAGCGGCGATTTTCTTGATAGCGAAATCTGGAATATGCTCTACGATTTCCAAAGAGACGGAGTTGTCGGCGCAATCAATAAAATAAACAAGCATAACGGCTGTATTATTGCCGATAGCGTCGGACTCGGAAAAACCTTTGAAGCCTTAGCGGTTATTCAATATTTCGAGCGTCTTAATTATCGCGTTTTAGTTCTTTGCCCGAAAAATCTTTCGTCAAACTGGACGATCTACCAAACTTGGAAAAACAGCGAATTGAATCCGTTTGTTAAGGACAGTTTCAAATACAATGTTCTCTATCATACGGATTTAGGCAGAATCGAAGGCAAATCAGGCGCGGACGCAATTGATTTCGATGGTTTCAAATGGGGAAACTACGACCTTATTGTGATAGACGAATCGCACAATTTTCGCGGAAATCCGGTTGAGAAAATAAAAGACGACAACACAATAAAAATGAATCGCGCCAAATGGTTGATGGAGAAAATCATCAAAAGCGGTTTGAAAACAAAAGTTTTATTGCTTTCCGCAACTCCGGTTAATAATAATCTTCGAGATTTACGCAATCAGGTTTTGTTGCTGACCGGAGGCGAAAATGATGCTTTGTTTGAAAAAACCAACATTAGAAACATTTCAACAACTCTTGAAACCGCGCAAAAGCAGTTCACGAATTGGGCAGACAAAAAAAAGAATCCCGAAAGAAATGTCAAACAACTTATTGAACGGTTGGATTCTGCTTTTTTTAAATTGCTTGATGAATTAACGATTGCGCGTTCACGCAAACACATTAAAAATTTTTATGATTTGGAAGCCATCGGCGGATTTTCAAAACGGTTAAAGCCAATTTCGATTTATTCGGAAGTTGACCTGAAAGACCGCTTTGAAACTTTCGATTCGTTAAACGCGCAAATTTCAGAATATAAACTTTCAGTTTTTAATCCTTCCGCCTACGTCAAAGATAAGAAAAGACAAGATTATGAAGAGCGCGGCGCAAACCGGGAGTTTGGTTTCAAACAAAGCACACGCGAACATTTTCTAATCGAAATGATGAAAGTCAATTTCCTAAAACGGCTGGAAAGTTCGATTGAATCGTTTGAAATCTCGATGGATAGAACCATCGGAAAAGTTAGTAAATTGATTGACCGTATCAAAAAATTTCAAAGCACCAATAAAACAAGCGAGAACCTGAGTTTATTTGAGTTTCAACCGAACGAAGACGAGCGTGAAGAAAATCAGCAAGACGATGAACAATGGCAGGTTGGTAAAAAATTGCCGTTTAATTTAGCTGATTTGAAATTAGGCGAATGGCTGAAAGATTTGGAGCAAGACCGCAAGGCTTTAATTAAACTCTATAATTATGCTTCGGCAATTACACCCGACCGCGATGCTAAACTCAAACAACTTAAAGACCTGATCGAAGAAAAAGTTAAAAATCCGTTGAATGAAGGCAATAAAAAAGTAATTGTTTTCACGGCTTATTCCGATACCGCCGAATATCTTTACGATAATGTTAAAAATTGGGCTGAAAATGAACTTGGTTTGAAAATAGCTTTGGTTTCGGGAAGTTTCACGAAAACAACCTTTGGCGATAACAAATTCGCGCATATCTTGACGAACTTTTCGCCGCGTTCAAAACAGCGTGAAAAACGCCCGACATTGCCGCAAACAGACGAGATTGATATTTTGATTGCGACCGATTGTATTTCAGAAGGTCAAAACTTGCAAGACTGTGATTACCTTATCAATTACGATATTCATTGGAATCCGGTGCGAATCATTCAGCGTTTTGGGCGGATTGACCGTTTAGGAAGCATAAACGATAAAATCCAACTCGTTAATTTTTGGGCGACCAAAGACTTAGACAATTACATCAATCTAAAAAATCGCGTCGAGGCGCGAATGGCTTTGGTTGACGTTACCGCAACGGGCGAAGACAATATCTTAAACACCGAACAGATCGAAGAACTTATCGAAGACGATTTGAAATATCGTAATCAGCAGCTCAAACGGCTTAAAGACGAAGTTCTCGACCTTGAAGAAATGAGCGAAAGTGTTTCATTAACCGATTTCACTTTAGACGATTTTCGCCAAGACTTGACCAATTTTATTAACAGCCATAAAGAACAACTCGAAGAAGCTCCAACCGGACTTTATGCGGTTGTTCCCGCGCCTGTTGGTGAACACGGCGAGTTAATAAATGCTAAAGATTTTTCAAACGCCGAAAAAGAAATCATCAAACCCGGCGTGGTCTTTTGCCTGAAACAATCGGGCGAAGCAGAAGAAAACGCGGCGGTCAATCCGCTTCAACCTTATTTTTTGGTTTATATCCGCGATGACGGCACGGTTCGCTATAATTTCACCAATGCCAAACAGGTCTTGGAAATCTATCGCTTGATGTGCGAAGGCAAAACCGAACCGTTTGAGAATTTATGTAACTTATTCAATAAAGAAACCGATAACGGCAAGGAAATGAGCAAATACACCGATTTGATGCAGAAAGCCGTTTCGGAAATCACGCAGGCTTATAAAAAACGGAGCAGTCAAAAATTGATTCTTGACCGCAATGCAGTGATTGCGCCAAAGGAAAAGCAAATCAGCAAACTTTCGGATTTTGAATTGATAACTTGGCTGATTATTAAGTAATTCACCTTACGCGATTTCAGCCTCGTTCACGAGGCTTTCCGCCGTCGCGTAAGGGGAGTTAAGTAAAATTGTATGGCAAATTGCCATATTGTATGTTAATCTGATTTCGAGGTAAAAAAATGCAGACACTCGAAAATAAAAACCAAATTGCGCGTTTGAATTTCAGATTATCAAACGAATTAAAAGAGCGAATCGAAAAAGCCGCAATTATTTCAGGTTTGACCGTAACTGATTTTGCCATCAATACTTTGGCTAATACGGCTGATGAAGTTTTGGAAAAACATCAAACGCGAATCTTATCAAACCGCGACCGCGATACTTTTCTTGAAATGTTGGAAAATCCGCCAAAACCGAATGAAGCGTTGCTGAAAGCTGTCAAAGAATACAAAGCGCGAGTGAAAAAATGAAACTTGATTTTGCGATTGAACTTCTCGGCAAACAGCACAAACGAGAAAATTTTGATTGCGGCGAAGAAAGTCTTAATCAGTTTTTGAAAAAATACGCCCGACAAAACCAAGAAAAAGGTTTTGGTCGGACTTTTGTTTCCGTTTTGCCGGACAAAAGCGAAGTTTTAGGCTATTACACACTTTCGGCGGGAAGCGTTTCGTTTGAGATTATTCCCGAAAAAGTTCCGCGTTATCCGATTCCGACGGCGCATCTCGGCAGATTGGCAACCGATGTTCAAATGCGTGGACAAGGTTTGGGCGAATTGCTTTTGATTGACGCACTTGAGCGAACTGTTTTAGTGGCGGAAAAAGTCGGAATTTATGCGATTGAACTTTTCGCATTGACGGAAAGGGCGAAAAACTTTTATTTAAAATACGGCTTTATTTCATTGGAAGATGACGATAAACATTTGTATTTGCCGATAGAAACATTGAGAAACTCAGGTTTGCTGACGTAATTTTATGAAAGAGAAAATCCTGCAATCGCTCAAACAATTTTCAAGCGGAAACTTGACCGAAAACGCCCTGAATCTTTTCAAAACGCTCGGCTATGAAAGCGAACGGCAACTGCCTTTCGATAATAAATCGTTTGATGATTTTGCGGAATACATCACGACGGAAGCAAATTTCAGCGAGAAAAATGCACTTGTCAGCGAATGGAAATATGTTGATTTGCTTTTCCAACTCACCGAAGCGGAATTGAGCGATCAAGTTTCAATGTTCGACACCCGCGAAGTTGATAAAACGCGGATTGAATCGTATTTGTTTTTTGCGGTCGAATTAAACCCGACAAAAGCAGAAGATAAAGATTTCACGCGGACGGATTTGGCGAACATTACACGCGAAATCAACAAATGTTTCCCGATGCCTGTGTTTGTTCTATTCAAATGCGGTAATCTTTTAACGCTTTCGGTTATCAATCGCCGTTTGCACAAAACGGACGAATCGAAAGATGTTTTGCTGAAAATTTCGCTTATCAAAGACATTGACATTGCCGATCCGAAGCGTTCGCATCTGGAAATTCTCAAAGATTTATCGCTCGAAGAACTGAACAAAAAGCATAAATTTCAAAACTTTGTCGAACTCCACAAAGCGTGGATGGCAACGCTCGACACCAAAGAACTCAACAAACGATTTTTCCGCGAATTGTCGAATTGGTATTTCTGGGCAGTTTCGCAAGTTGCGTTTCCAAAAGCTCCAAATGATATTGACAAAGAAAAAACGCATTGCGCCAAATCGGTTATTCGGCTGATTACGCGGCTGATATTCGTTTGGTTTTTGTAAGGAAAAAGGCTTGATAAATCCCGAAATATTCAGAATGCGCGAATTGAAAGGAATTTTGAAAAATTTTGCCTCCGTTCAGAGTCCAAACTTCAGCGTGCCGTCCGCCAGCGAAGCGCGGCGGACACAAACTGAAGTTTGGACTCTGAACGAAGACAGCGCGTTTTACAAAGCGATTTTGCAGAATCTTTTCTTTGCCACGTTGAACACGGATGGAAACGATTCTAAAACGCCGCGTAAGTTTCGCAACAAAAAAACTGAAAAATCTCGGTATGACCAAAATGTCGGAGTATCAAATCTTTTCCGTTATGAAAGCGAATTTATTAACCCACAGGAAACGCTCGAAAAGTATTTTCTCGAAATTCCTTTTCTAAACGGCGGACTTTTTGAATGTTTGGATAAACCGGAAGAAAAGATTTACATTGACGGTTTCAGCGAACGCAAAGACAATCCGTTGAGCGTTCCCGACGATTTGTTTTTCAGCGATGAAGTAATCGTTGACTTGAGCGAAGTTTATAACGACAAGAAAAAATCAAATGAAAAAGTTCGCGGTTTAATACGGATTTTGGACAATTACAAATTTACGATTGCCGAAAACACGCCGATTGAAGAAGAAATCGCACTCGATCCCGAACTTCTCGGCAAAGTCTTTGAAAATCTCTTGGCAAACTACAATCCCGAAACAAGAACGACGGCGCGGAAACAAACGGGCAGTTTCTACACGCCGCGTGAAATCGTCAATTATATGGTTGACGAATCGCTGATTGCTTATCTGAAAGCGAAATTGGAAGTTTATCGTTCAACTGTTCAGAGTCCACGCTTTAGCGTGTTGCCCGCCAGCGAAGCGCGGCGGGCGCAAACTGAAGTTTGGACTCTGAACGAAGCCGAAATCGAAGCGGATTTGCGCGATTTGTTTAATTATTCGGAAACGGAACATAAATTTAGCGATGCGGAAATTGACGTGATTATCAAAGCCATCAATGATTGCAAGATACTTGATCCGGCTTGCGGTTCGGGCGCGTTTCCGATGGGAATTTTGCAGCGGCTTGTTTTTCTGCTCGGAAAACTCGACAAAGACAATGTGAAATGGCGCGAACTGCAAAAACTGAAAGCCATCGAAGAAACCGAAGAAGCCTACAATATCGGCAATGTGGACGAACGCAATAACCGCTTGAAAGAAATCAGCGACGTTTTCGAGTTTAATTCCAGCGATTACGGGCGCAAACTGTTTTTGATTGAAAACTGTATTTACGGCGTGGACATTCAGCCCGTCGCGATTCAGATTGCCAAACTCCGCTTTTTTATCTCGCTGATTATTGACCAAAAGGTTGAACCATTGCAGAAACCCGCACGAAGTAAGGGTGCGGATGGCGAAGAACACACTTTTGAACCATTGCAGAAACCCGCACGAAGTAAGGGTGCGGATGGCGAAGAACACACTTACTCCGTGCGTGTTTCCGCATTGCCGAATCGCGGCGTTCGTCCGCTGCCGAATCTGGAAACAAAACTCGTCGCGGCAAATACTCTGCTCAGTTTGGAAGCCCAAGCGATGCTCAAACCGTCCGAAGTTCCCGCGCTTGAAAAGGAATTAAAGGAAGTCCGCAGTAAAATCTTTCGGGCGCGAACGCCTTCGACCAAATTGAAATGGCGGATGCGCGATAAAGAGATTCGCACGACAATTGCCGACTTGCTCAAACAAACCGGCTACGCGCCCGATGCCGCTGACAAAATCGCCAACTGGTCGCCCGACAATCAAGACGCGCACGCCGACTGGTTTGACGCGGAATGGATGTTCGGCATCGAAAAAGGCTTCGATATTGTCATCGGCAATCCGCCTTATGTTCGTCAGGAGCAAATTATTGAATTTAAGGAATATTTCCGCGAAAACTATGATTGTTTTGTCGGAACGGCGGACCTTTTCGTTTATTTTTATGAACGCGGAATCAAACATTTATCAGACAAAGGCGTTTTAACTTTTATTACTTCAAATAAATATTTTCGTTCAGGTTACGGCGTGAAACTTCGTGAATTTTTAACGCGCAATGCGACGTTGAAACAGGTTATTGATTTTGGCGACACGCCGATTTTTACGGCAATTGCTTATCCGAGTATTTTAATTGCCGTCAACCAAAAGCCGAACGGCAATCAAGTCGGCGCGTTGGTTTGGAACGCGACAGAAGAACCCGAAAACTTTGCAAAGATTTATAAAGAAAATCATTTTGAAATCGCGCAAAAGGAACTCAAAAAAGAAGGCTGGCAACTTGAAAATGTTTCGACGCTGAAATTACTTGAAAAACTGCGAACCAAAGGCACATCGCTTGGAGAATATATCAACGGAAATTTTTATCGTGGAGTTACCACAGGTTTGAATGAAGCGTTTGTTGTCAATCGCGAAACACGCGACCGATTAATTGCCGAAGACGCAAGTTCGGCAGAGATTTTGAAACCTTTCTTACGCGGACGCGACGTGAAGCGTTGGCAAGTAAACTATGCCGATTTGTGGCTGATTTTTACACGACATGGAACAAATATTGAGCAGTTTCCGGCAATCAAAAATTATCTATTACAATTCAAAGATAAACTAATGCCCGGAGTCATCGGTGGACGCAAAATCGGGAGTTATAAGTGGTTTGAAATTCAAGATAACACTGCTTATTGGAAAGCGTTTGAAGAAGCAAAAATCATTGTTCCAGCAATTGAAAAATCTTGTTGTTTCACTTTTGATGAAAACGGTTTTTTTGGGAATGATAAAACTTCCATTTATATTCACAAACACGCAAAATTTATTTTAGGTTGTTTGAATTCAACAATCTCTTGGTATCTTGTCAAACAAAAATTTGCTACAAAACAAGGCGGCTATTTTGAGTTCAAACCGATGTATGTTTCACAACTTCCAATTCCCAAAGCCACCGACGCGCAACAAGCCGCGATTGCTTGCATTGTGGACGAGATAATCGAAGCGAAGAAAGCGGACGCAAAGGCGGATACGAAAGATTTGGAAAGAAAGATTGATGAATTGGTCTATCAACTCTACGAATTAACGCCCGAAGAAATTGCGATTGTCGAGGGTCAAGAAAAGTAGTAAAATCAAAAATTATGATGCAAACCATTGAAGCTGTCATTGATGAAAAAGGCAAAGTTCATTTGCTTGAATCGGTTAATTTGAAAACCGCTCATCGGGTTTTTATTACCATTTTACCAAACCAACCAAAT
>JANPDZ010000328.1:0-4388 GCA_031431735.1 Acidobacteriota bacterium
TGATGTGCAAGCACATGTTCTGCGCTATTGGGAAACCGAATTCCCGATGCTTTCACCGCAAAAAAATCGTTCCGGACAAAGGAGTTATCGTCGCCGTGATGTCGAGATCGCGCTGCGTATCAAAGAACTTCTATATGAGGAGCTTTACACGATTGCCGGCGCGAAAAAGAAACTCCATCTGGAATTGCGTGAAACAAGTCGTTTGAAAATCGTTCCCGCGGAACCTATTCGCCCTGAAACTTTTATCCAACCGGTTCAAGTTCCGACCCCCGAAATAGAAGAATTTGAAGAACTTGAGGATTTTGAAGCCGAATTGGACGTGGCGGAAGAAAATATCATTGAAAACAAACCATTTGTGATTAATTCTGATCGTCGGCAGGCTTTAACCGAACTCGCATCGCAACTTCTTGAATTACGCGAAATGCTCAAAACTAAGAAAGTTGATGAGCCGAATTCTTATCATAGAAGATATTAAAAAATTTAGCACCGAATAATTTCAATATGGGGTGTAATTAAAAGTGTGACTTTTTATCAAAACCTTCGCCAAATCACTGGAGAAGAGTATTTTTGATGGCAAGATGCAAGTGGAATCCGTAATTGATACCACAATATATGCCGGCAACGTTGGCGTTGTTATCGTCCAATTTTGAAATTAGCGATTACTGAGTCGCACTTTTAATTACACCCTTTAGTTTGAGAATTTCCGCACTTTGCTTTTCCTGTCGTTTGTAAATCATCTCCACTTTAGACAAATTTTGGGTTTAAGCCAAAACTGTAAGTGTCTTAAATGTTGAATTTATGACAATCAAGAGAAAATACTGGGAATTAAATGAAGGTAGTGGTCTGATCTGCCCACCCTACTACCTGCATTTAATTCGTGCTAAAATTTCTCTTAAAGCCAACTTGTATTGAAAACATTGGACGCGCGCCCAATTCCTTGGTCAGTTAATTTTGTCTAAAGTCCTTTTTTTTGTCTAAAGTGGAGCTAAAGTGGAGTGGATTATAAAGGTGAGAAAATAGGGATTGTAATCAATAAAGATGGAAGTCTTGTCTTCTATGATAATGAAAGGGCACTTATACTTCCTGAAAGCCCAAGGTTGAATACGTGTTTGACAAATTATCGAGCCGATTAATAATTCAAAATCAAAAAAATTCGCCCTTTCTTTCAGAGCTATGAATAAAACCTACGCAGCAAGCAGACGGGAAAATACTGTTGATTAAATGAAAAAGATTATGTACAAACAAAAGTTGCTGTTCAAAATTATTTCTTTATCTGTTTTACTGCTACTTGTTTCCTGTAATGAGCGGGAAAGAATACCAGATGATTTACAAGTTAATTTGTCACCGTCTCCACAATTGCAAACGGACCCGAAAGATAAAAGATGGGAACGTATATTCTTTAAAGAGATAGGAAGCAGAATTGAAGGAACAGACACTTTAAATTTGCGGGATAAAGAGATTTCTCCTAACTCAAAAGAGGTTCGCATTTGGGTTGGTTTCGACTTGTATCCTTTAAAGGGGATTATTCTAAAGCAAAACGATGGAAATTGGACGGCTGAATATTTTCCACCGATAAAAAATTCTGATACCAGCGCGAAAAAAACACAATTGTTGGGGGAACCGAAATCTGGTTGGAAAAAACTCTGGGAAAAATTGGAAAGTTTAGAAATTTTCACTCTTCCCGATTCGGTTGATATTGGAGCAACAAATGCTTATCCAGATGGAAAGGGCGCTGTTGTTGAAATCAAAACGTTTGATTTTTATAGAACTTATATGTATGGCGGGTTAGCCACAGCTAAAAGAGAGGAGTCTAAAAAGGTGCTTGAAATTTGCAATACTTTATCTAGAGAATTTGGAATTGAATTATTTTAAAAAATATAGAATATGTGAATCAAGAGTAGAAAACAGACAAGCAAGAAGACTTGGTAGAATTTTCTTGCGATGGAAAATCAACTGATTTAATTATATTTACTTGTCTGTCAAATCTACGATAATCAAAGCTCTTCGAAATATCAACCGCCTTCTGGGAACTATTGGGAAGCGTGGTTTCCTGCCTTGCCGACTTATCAAGCTTTTTGTCAGCGGCTGAACAATAGACCTTATGCTGAATAAAGTATAACAAATAAGTTTCTTTGGAAAAGTTGAAAGAATTGTAATTTATGAAAGTATGCTAAATTAACCTGAGTATTGATTAGAAAATCAAAGAAGAAATTGGACGCGGACGAACGCCGATTTTGCGGATTTTCGCGGATTATTTTAAGTAAACTTTCGGTGAATTAATAAATATTTTCAATGAATCGGCGGAAATCCGTCAAATCCGTGTTCGTCCGCGTCCAATTTCTTTCTAATTTTCTAATCAATACTCAGGTTAAAGTAGATATGAGGTGTCGGTATTTTATTGCAGCATTTTTGGCAATGGCATTAAATTTAGCTTGTCAAACCGTTTCGGTTACATCAATACCTGAAGTCAATTTAAATTCTAACGCCGCAGTACAACAAACAAAAGAGATTTACAAGCATAAAGTCAGTTTGAATCCGATAAAAGTAGTCCAGCCAATAAAAGCCAAAGATAAACGCAAACTGGATGCAATGGTAAATAATCTGATTCAGAATAAAAACCGGTATGATGAAAAATCCATTAAAGAATTGACTGCGGACGTTGATAACAATCCTCTTAATAAGACTTATGTTGCTAAAAAAGTCTTGGATAAAGTAATTCAAATCTGCAACGATGAGAATTCAACAAAATCGATTGATGACATGAAGGTGTTAGGAACTATGTCAAATATCTTAGCAGATTTTCAAACAGTAGAAGCTTTGGATGTTTTGATAGAATGTTCTGATCGCAACGGCCCCTATGGCGGTGAGTCGTTTTATAACAACGAAACTGTACCGGCAATCGTAGAGTATCAAGAGAAGGCATATCCTTATCTGGAGAGAAAGCTTTTAAGCAGTGATATAAATAGCGAGATTAAATGTACTATTGTCTCAATCTTAGTACAAAAAGCCGGGCTGGAAGGTAAGAAAATATTAATGAATGCTAGAAAAATCGAAACAAAACAAATGGCAAAATACTGTATTGAAAAGGCTCTAAAATGAAATAGTTTAATCTCAAACCACATTATTTAAGATTAGCGGGAACAAATTCTTTTATCAGAAATCTAAGTAAACACAACAGTAATACCCATTTACGCGAACCGATAAGGTTAAGGAGCAGGCAGCCAATGATAGTTTGTCAGATTTAGAATAATGTTCGGTATGAAATCTTCAATTTACCGTATCCGAAATCTCAGGAACTACAATTTGTTGCCGTCCGATCAAATAATCATTCAATCTCGAAGCCACATTATTTGCCGTTTCCGAAGTAATGTTCAAATACCGCAGAAAAGTCTTGAGTTGTGAATGTCCGGTAATCTTCATTACTTCCGTATGCGGCGAACCCGATGCAATCATTCTGGTTGTCGCTGTATGACGGCAATCGTGCAGACGGAAATCTTCGACACCTGCCAGACGGCAAGCCGTTTTCCAAGCCGTCTTGATGGTGTTGGTAATGCCAAAAACAATCTGATTTTTGTCTTTTGGCGAAACTTGCCAAAGCAGTTCCAGTTCTTCTTTGAGGCGGGGAGTTATTCCGACCGTGCGGGCATCTTCGGTTTTGGTGTTGGTCTGCGGGATAAATATCTCTTTTTTTGTTAAATCAACATCTTGCCACCGCATCTTGAACATCTCGCCGCGCCGCATCGCTGTATCGAGCGCACAAATCAGAAGCGGTCGAAGATGGGCGCGGCGGTCAGTGCAAACGAATAAAAGGCGCGATTCTTCATCAAAACTCAAAACGCGGTCACGTTCGACTTCCGCCGACATCGAAAGAATGCCCTTTGTCAGGATGAACGGATTTTTGATCAACCATTCGTTCCGGACGGCGAAATTCAGAATCACTCTGAGAAGCGCCAGTTCACAATATGCTTGTGGTATCTTTTTATTGTTTATTCTCGTTCGGTTCTTCCGTGCATTCTTCATCGTCAAAACCGTCGGCGTCTTCATCGTCTTTGAAACACATCTGACCTTCGCCGTCCCAGTCGCCGAAATCCATTTCGTATTTATCGGCTTTTCCGATGTCCAGATCATCTTGTTGATAAACTTGTTCGGTTCCGTCGCCATTGACGCGGATCAACAAGATGTCGTAAGCATCTTCGTTTCCGTCATCGTCGGTGAAAAAGAGTTTGCCATTCTCAAAATCAAAGTCATATTTCAGAGATTTTCCGGCGTTTAATTCGACGCCTTCGATCATTGAATAATAACTGGCAACATCGTCTTCGTCGGGGTCAAATGCGTAGAAAACATCGGGCGTTTCGGCATCGCTGCTCGCCTTAAACGTAATTGTCTGC
>JANPDZ010000329.1:0-6537 GCA_031431735.1 Acidobacteriota bacterium
AGCGGTAATTGAAACAACCATTGACGGCGACCCGATTGGCGGAGTGCACGCCTTTCTGCCGAAACTTCTGACAGGTTTGATTGCTAAAGGCAACGAAGTTCACCTGATTACAAAAGGCGCGCCGGGCGAAAAATTCCGCCGCGCAATCGAAGAATCAAAAGCAATTTTGCACATAGATCTCTGGCAAGCAGACGGCTTTGTCGAAGAAACCGCGCCTGTTTTGGCGCAATGGCTCAACGACTTTGCGCCGGATATTTATCTGATTTCTAATTCTGCCGACATTGGTTGGGTTGTTTTGCCGCTACTCAATCCGCGCATCGCAACTCTCGCCATCGGTCAGACCGATTCGGAAACCTTGTATCTTCCGGCGCGGCATTATCGTTTGTTTCTGACCCGCGTTATCGGCATCAGTCCCGAAGTTTGCGTCGGCTATGTTTTAAGCTCGGTGATTGAAAAGGAAAAGGTCGAATGGATTTCTGATGACAACGAACCAAATGATAACGAAACCATTGATGGCGAAGCGCGATTTTGGAAAATGATTGACCATTACGAAAATTGTTTTCAAAATGCGATCGAAGATGCCGAACGCACGCCGCGTGAAACATACGCCGACTATCCGCTGATGGAAACATGCCGTTCGCACCTTCCGATGTGGTTAAGAAGATTAAGAGCGAAGATGGCGAAATAGGTTTTAACTTAAGTCGAAATCAAAACTTTGTGGTAATCTTGCTTTTTGAAGTAAGCATTGTAAATCTCTAAGGTAAAGAACTTTGTCGGAAAACGTCACATTAATCAATTCCCCCATCGAAACTGAAACACCTTCAACCAAAGGAATGACGACAAAAGTCGTTAAAGGCAGTCTTTGGACTTTAACCGGGCAGGTTTTGCCGCTTTTGGTCTCGCTTGTTTCCACGCCGTTTATCATCAGATTTTTGGGTTCGGAAGGCTACGGAGTTTTAATTTTGGTCGCTTTGATTCCCAATTATTTCGCGTTTGCCGATTTCGGAATGGGCATCGCCTCGACAAAATTCGGTTCAGAAGCTTACGGGCAGGGAGATAAAAAGAAGGAAGGCGAAATTGTCAGAACCGCTGCTTTGATCGCCTTTTTGGGGTGTCTCGTCGTTGCCGCCCCGATTTTTATTTTTTCGCATTGGATTATTACCGATTGGTTTAATGTTTCCGAAAGTTATCAAGCAAGAGCGAGCATCGCCTTAAAAATTACATCGGTTTCGTTTGTGATCGGTATTATCTCGTCTGTTTTGAATACCCCGCAACTTGCGCGACTGCGCATGGATTTGAACACGCTGGTCAATGCCGTTCCGAAAATTCTGATGGGCATTGTCACGCCGCTTGTTTTGTATCTTGGCGGTCATATTATCGAAGCCGTTTGCGTTGCTTTGTTGACAGCGGTTTTGGGATTTGTCGGAAACGCCTACTTTTCGGTCAAACTTCTGCCCGAGCTTTACAAACCGACGATCAACAAAAATCTTTACCGCCCGCTTTTAAAGTTCGGCAGCGGCTGGCTCATTGCCGTGATTGCGGCAACTTTGCTGGTAAATTTGGAAAAGATTTTTTTGGCAAATCTGGTTTCGGTTAAATCGCTGGCTTATTATTCCGTCGCGTTTACATTTGCAAACATGGCGGGAATGTTTTCGGTCGCCATGATTCAATCGCTCGTTCCGGCATTTTCGCAGTTGCTTGCACCTGAAAAAAGAGGCGAGTTAAATCAGCTTTTTTCGCGGATTACGCGCATTAATTTAATCTGGCTGCTGCCGACAATGATGGTTATGTTTGTCATTGCCAAGCCGTTCTTTACCATTTGGGCGGGCGCGGAATTTGGCGCGGAAAGCACCATTCCGTTTTATATTCTGTTATTGGGGCTGTGTTTTAATATTGTCGCGTATATTCCGCATAGCGTCATCATGGCATCCGGTCGAACGGATGTTTTTGCCAAACTATATTGGATCGAACTTATTATTTACATTCTGCTGGTCGTTTGGTTGGTAACGATGTTCCAGATCAAAGGTGCGGCGCTTGCTTGGAGTTTGCGTGTAATTATTGACGGTTTAATAATTATCTGGTTGTCTAAAAGAATTGTCGGCGTAACTTTCAAATTTTTCAACTGTTTTTATATTCTGATGTTCGGCAGTATTTTATTGTTGCCGCCAATATTATTTGCCGTATTTTATAATAATTTTTCACTTTGGTTATTTGTTTTGACTCCGCTTTCAGTATCTTTATATGTGCTGTTAATTTGGAAAAAATTTATCGATGTCAACGAGAAAGAATGGATAATAAATCGGGTAACTCACTTTACGCAATATTTGAAAAAAAGGTAATTACCAAGCCTGAACGGATTTTAACCTTGATCAAGTGTTTTAAGACAAACAGAGATGGAATTGCCTGGCGATATTTAATCGAAAAGAATTTCCCGACTGCTTGTCCCGCGGGTTTCCTTTGCGATCCTGAGAGGACGTAAGTTCCTAGAAAATTCGTTGGTTTCGCCCCTTTGGGCGAAAAATTTCGGTGCGGGATAGTCCGAAAATAACGAATTTTCAATTTACTTTGATTTAGACTGTTTGATAACATCATTGTTTTAAAGTCAGAAAATATGAAATCACAATATCTACTTAAAACTATCGGGCATGCCACCTTGATAATCAAAGAAAATGATAAAACTATCATTGCCACTGACCCGTGGTTGATTGGTTCGGCTTACTGGCGAAGCTGGTGGTTAGAAAAATACCCGACTAAAGAAGAAATTAAAGAAGTTCAAACCTCAAAATATATATACATCACACACAGTCATCCGGATCATTTTCATTACCCGACACTTCGCCATCTAGGAAGGCGCGAAATTTTGCATCCCCGTTTTCCGCGCTATGATGTGCCGCCATTTTTAGAAGAAAACGGCTTTAAATCTGAAATTTTAGAAGGTTGGCAATGGATGCAAATTGGCGAAAATGTACGTGCCATGAGTATTGCTGTGCCCATTGATGATTCGGTCTTAATAATTGAAACGCCAAATGCGTATGTCTTAAATTTTAACGATTCCAATCCGCGCCACAATTTTCTTAAACTCATAAAAGACAAAGTGCTTAATAAAGCCGGTGATAAACCGATTGTCATGATGAAAAGCTATTCACCTGCGTCAATCGCTCGCTCTATTTACCGGGAAGGTCGAATATCACCAATGAAAGACAAGAAAGATTACTGTAATACAGCCCGAATTCTTGCTGAAACCATTGGTGCGACTCATTTTATTCCGTTTGCTTCACAAGTTTTCTTTAGTCGTAATGATTCGACCTGGGCGAACGACGTAAAAGTTATGTATGAAGATTTACAAGAGTTTTGGGGCGACAGCTCGGTTAAACTTTGTCCGCCGTTTGTCGAGATGGATTTGGACACAATGGAATACACTTCGAGCTATTCTGATGTCAATCGAAAACTCGATGCCGAAAATCTAAAAAAAGTGATGGCGCGCGAACAGGAAGAAGAAAGTTTTGTATTGCCGACTGATTGCGCTGCCCGGCTTAACAAATATATGAACGAGATATATTTTTTGAGAATGTTTTTTCGACGCGGCATCGGTTGGAAGGCAACGACCAGCGGCAAAGAGTTCTTCTACAATACCCGAACCAGAAAGCTTGAAGATAAAATTCCTGATAATTATGATTTAGTAATATCGCTGCCGGATAAGGTTTTGTACGAATCACTGGAAAACAATGTCTTAACGGATTTGGGGATTTCGATGTTTATCAGAGTTGACACTAAGGTGAGTACTAAGTTCACCTACGGCTTTTTCCTAATGATGGGTTTGCATGATTACGGGCATTTTAACAGTTTCAAAGACTGGCTTAAATTTGTTAAATTTTATATGTCAAGCGGACTGCCATTCTTGTTTCGCATCCGCGATCTGTTTTCTCCCATCGTCAGAGAGGCAAAATTGTTTGAACCCTCGAATATTGAGTCTGCTCCGAAACCCCATTTTTGATGGACTATTGATTAGAGACTTTGGACGAAATCTTGACCGGATTTTATGTGAGATGAGTTCACGGCAATCAAAACCTTTTCGATCAGAATTTGTTTTTCAATAGTGAGTATTTAAGGCTTTTCTACGGAAATAATGAAAACTGCCAGCGGTTCTTTGCGTAAAACGGTAAAAAAGGCAAAATTCCGCAGCCTTCTGAATGCTATTGTTAAAACTCAATTGAAAGGGGTAAGCCGGTTGCCAAAAGACTTATGTTCTGAAAATGCTGGATTTCGTCCAAAGTCTGAATTATTAAAATATATTGTAAATATGGGATTAGATGCACAATTGAGCGAAGAGTATTCGAGTAAACTGACCGAATACTACCAACAACCAAGAAATGAATTACTTGATTATATTAACGAAGACGTTAAATTTGTATTAGATGTCGGGTGTGCCGGCGGCACTTTCGGGAAATTGTTGAAAACAGAAAGAAATTGTGTCGTTTGGGGCATCGAGCCTTCAGAGGCGATGGCAAAAGAGGCTGCCCAGCATCTTGATAAGGTTATCAACGACACTTTTTCCGAAAATTTATCTGAATTAGACGGGAAACTTTTTGACGTGATTTGTTTTAATGATGTCCTTGAGCATATGGTAAATCCAAATGCGGCGTTAAAGGTTGCGCAGCGGTTTTTAAGTAAAAACGGCTATATTGTTGCCTCGATTCCAAATGTTTTGTATTTTCCTGTCATCAGCCAATTGGTGTTTCAGCAAGACTGGAAATATGCTGAATACGGGGTTTTAGATAATACCCATTTAAGATTCTACACGAAAAAAAGTATGGTTCGGATGTTTGAAGATTGTGGCTTTGAAGTTTCCCGGATAGAGGGAATTAATCCGCTGGTCACCAAAAAATACTTTCTTGCTAACTTGCTATTATTGAACTTTCTGTATGATTGGAGATTCATTCAGTTTGTTGTCATCGCAACTCCCAAAACCACTTAACAAGTCTGCTTTATGAATAAGCCCAGAATAATTACATTTTATTTACCTCAATTTCATCCAACACCTGAAAATGATGCCTGGTGGGGACGCGGTTTTACGGAATGGACAAATGTTACAAAAGCGAAGCCGCAGTTTAGCGGGCATTACCAGCCGCATTTGCCGTCCGATTTGGGCTTTTATGATTTAAGACTTGCCGAAACACGTGAAGACCAAGCCGATTTAGCCCGTCAATACGGTGTTCACGGATTTTGTTATTACCATTACTGGTTTCACGGAACGAGAATCCTTGAAAGAATCTTTGAAGATGTTTTTAACTCGGGAAAGCCTGATTTTCCTTTTTGTCTTTGCTGGGCAAACGAGAGCTGGACAAAAACTTGGGTTGGCGGCGATAAGGACATACTTCTTCATCAAACCTACTCAGCCGAAGACGACCTTAATCACATCAAATATCTGATACCGATATTCAAAGACCCGCGATACATTCGCGTCAATAACAAACCTCTCCTGGTTATCTATCGAACCGACACGATTACCGAGCGGCTGCCCGAAATGTTGGCTGTCTGGAATGAGGAATTGAACAAAGCCGGAATCGAGGGTTTGCATCTTTGCGGCGTCAGAAATCCGCCGCCGGAAAAGTTTTCGGCCACGATAAATTTTTTCCCGGATTTTAGACTGATACCGTTTAGTATTCAGGACAAACTTAAATACACTTTCGGGCGCGATGTTTTGAAAAGTTTTAAACATACAATCGTCAGCTATCCGAAACTCGTTGAGCATATTATGAATTCGTCTTCGCCCGACTACCCGATGTATCATTGTCCGGTTCCGAGTTGGGACAACACGCCCCGGCGCGGCGATACAAGCGCTTTGATTCTTAAGGATAGCAACCCTGAAATTTTCGAGAAATGGCTTGATTTCTGTTTGCAGGATACAATTAAAAAGTTTGACGGGGAAGAACAACTTGTTTTTATCAATGCCTGGAATGAATGGGCAGAGGGAACCCATCTTGAACCTGACCAGAAATGGGGACATGCCTATCTCAAAGCAGTCTTGAATTCTCTTGAAAAACTTGACGGAAACCGCGCAGAGAAGAAATAAGCAATTGAAACAAGGAAGGGAAAATAAAGAAGCTATGTCAGCCGAGCTTACAATTGTTATAGTAAATTGGAACGGTATCGGGCTTTTGCCTGATTGTTTTCGAAGCATAGTTGAAAATCCGCCGACGTGTTCGTTTGAAATTGTGGTCGTTGATAACGCTTCAAGCGACGACAGCATCCAATGGATGAAATCGCCGGAAGCCAAAGAGATTCTCAAAGATGTCAAATTTACTTTAATCGAAAGCGAGGTCAATCTCGGTTTCGGAAAAGCCAATAATCTGGTATTTGAAAAAAGCAACTCGCCCTATTTATTTGTTCTCAATCCCGACACTTTAATCACGGACGGCGCGATCGATCGGTTGATTGAAACGCTTAATTCAAATCCCAAAATAGGGATGACTGCTCCAAGGTTATTGGACGAGAATGAAAGGGTAACGCCGAGTGTTTCGGCATTTCCTGAAACTC
>JANPDZ010000330.1:0-3013 GCA_031431735.1 Acidobacteriota bacterium
AGCGGTTTGCCTTGCGCGGTGATACCGAACAAGATCAACGCTTTTGTTTCGCCGTAAGTCAGAGAATTGCCTTCGAGATTGTTTGAATGATAATTCCAATCAAGCCGAAATTTTTGCATGATCCGCGCTTCGGCATCCCTGTCAAGTGGACGCAAACCGTCTAAATCAGCTTTTAGTTGCTCGGCTTTTTCAAGGACAGTCATAGTTCACATTTTGGCAAGATCAAAAGTTTCAAATCATCATTTTTTCAATTCGTCATCAATCAAAGCGCGTAGATCGGCTTCGCTGAAACGCGCTAATTTTCTGCCGTTGACAAAAAACGAAGGCGTTTGGCGGACACCGAGCGTTTGACCGTCTTTGAGGTCGCGCTGGAGCTTGGCTTGATAGCGATTTTCCTTGACGGCGGCGTTCACTTTGGCTAGATCCAAACCCATCTCCGTCGCGTATTTATCAAACAGCGCGTTGATGTCGGGCGGCGGCGCAGAACTCGGCGGACCGTGTTTCGTTCCCCATTCGGATTGTTTTTGGAAAAGATAATCCTGCATCTGCCAGTATTTGCCTTGTTCGCCCGCCGCTTCCAAAAGAGTCGCCGCTTGCAGAGAATTCGGATGCAGAGGCATATAACGCACGACCAGACGGATTTTGCCGTCGTAATCTTTCAAGATCTTTTTGACGACCGGCGCAAAAGCCGCGCACGATTCGCATTCGGGGTCGAGAAATTCGACCAGCGTGATGGGCGCATCCGCCGCGCCGAGCGTCGGACTGTCGGGACGCACGAGCGTTTCGGGATTGACCGCCGCCGACTTGTTGCCGCTGTTGGTATTGCTTGTGACACGCACATTTTGCACCGAATTTCGATAGTAACTCGCGCCGATGATCGCGCCGACGATAACCAGAACGGCAATCGCGCCTAAAATCTTAACTTCTTTCTTCATAAAATAATTATTTCTTTAAATTAAACTCTGCATCAACCCGAAAATGACTTTTATATTTTCGCGTTATTTCGCAGTTTCTTCTTTCGATTTATAAAACAATAAACATAATCCGACAAGCACAAATGTCATTAGAGACATCAGCGGAATCGTGATAAAACCGAGCCATTCGATTTGCACCGAAGTGCACGAAACGCCTTGCGTGCAGGGCGTAATGCTGTCGGGAATCAGCCCGTAATAAAGCAGATTATGATAAAAGGCGATCGCCAAACCGCTCAAACAAATCGGCAACGCATAAAATTTGACGCGCCGGTCGCCCATCAAAATTCCCGCGCCGATCACAAAGACAAGCGGAAACATCGCAATTCGCTGATACCAACACAAAACACACGGCGGCAGCTGCATCACTTCACTGGCGAATAAACTTCCGACCGTCGCAAGAAGCGCAATCACCCACGCCGCGTAAATCAATACTTCAAAAGGCTTCACGCTTTGCCCGCTTTGTTCCGAGTTTTCCATAGTTTTTCTTAAAACCATATTACACGGTGAGCCTCTTTTTTACAAAACAAAGTAAAAATCGTGCTTCAAGAAAAAACATTCAATGTTCGGTGTTGTTTGGCGATAAATTAGAGCTAAGAAAGGCGCGTTAATTATGTATCCGTTGAAACTTTCCCGATTGCCAATTCGCTGTTTTGACAAGCGATTTTGTAAGCATTGAAATATCACTTTTTTATGAGATTTTATTTATCGGGGTAGGTATTGAATCTTCACTTTAGACAAATTTTTGGTTTAAGCCAAAACTGTAAATGTCTTAAATATTGAGTTTATGACAATTAAGAGAAAAAAATGGGAATTAAATGAAGGTAGTGGTCTGATCTGCCACCCCTACTACCTGCATTTAATTCGTGCTAAAATTTCTCTTAAAACCATCTTGTATTGAAAACATTGGACGCGCGCCCAATTCCTTGGTCAGTTAATTTTGTCTAAAGTCCTTTTTTTTGTCTAAAGTGGAGTATTGAATAAGAATATCATTTATATGTAGAAAATCAGTCACCACATCGTGACTGACATTCTCCAAATGTTCTGATAAATTTGAACAAGTGTAATTGATTGGTGTACTTAACAGATATTCAATGTATTGTTTTTTTGTTATCATTGAATATCTGTTTAATCATATTTTTTCAAAAAGCGAAAGTCCTAATAAAGTTTCCGAGAAGACCGGGAAAGGTTGAGCTCGACCCACAAAAATGGGTGCTTTCGGAAAAAACGAAGACAAATTAAAGCGGATTGTTTGAGAGTTTAGAAAGAGTTGATTCGATTGATTATGAAAAAATTATTGCTTTTGTTGCTTCTTTTTGTATTCGTATATTCGGCTGATGCGCAAACCGGTGAGCTGGTTTTGGAAAAAGGTGTTTCGGCGCACAAGGAAATTGACGCGATTTATAAATCGTTTAGCGAGGCGTATCGCACGCTGGATGTCGAAAAAGTTGCCAATCTTTACACCGAAAATGCCGCGTATTTGCCGCCCAATAACAATATTTTGCAAAGCCGCGAACAAATTCGCCCGACCTTTAAGTCATTCTTCGATTGGGTAAAAACTGAAGGTCGGACAATGACGATCTCGTTTCAGATTATTCAGCGCAAGGTTGATAAAAATCTTGCCTACGATGTCGGGATTTATACTATCCGGCAATATAAAGAAGGTCGGGAAATCAGCACGGGACAAGGCAAATTTGTCGTCGTCGCCGTCCGAGAAAAAGACGGAAAATGGCGTTTTCAGGTTGACGGCTACAGCGATTTGAAACCGGAAAAATAAGACCGGAGCGCGTGGCTGCCCGATTACACTGCAGACCGACACCTAAAAAAGATGCTTTATAAAGAATTACTCACAAAAGAATTGAATCAAAAAGGCGAAGGCTTCCGAAAATTTGCACTCGATCAAACACAGGACTTGAGCGCGTATCTTGATAAACTTGCGCGTTTTTGCCGGAAATCATATACGGAAATCGTTTCGGTTTTGCAAAAGACGGAAAATTACGGGGCGATGCCGGCAGACGAATTTGAGTTATCGGAAGATTTCA
>JANPDZ010000331.1:0-5358 GCA_031431735.1 Acidobacteriota bacterium
GAAAAAATGGGCGCGGTTTTCCCATTGTTTTTCCGGATTGTCGGCGAGCTTCAAATAGGCTTCGTGAATCAGCGCGGTCGTTTGCAAAGTGTGTCCCGAAGGCTGGCTGTTCATATAACGCTTTGCCATCCGGTGCAGTTCCGCATAGACGAGCGGCATTAATTGCTCCAAAGCCGCGCCGTCGCCATCGCTCCAAGCGTCAAGCAATTTGGTTACATCCTTGTCGCCGAAATTATTCATTCGATAAAGTTGCGGAGATTTACGAGTTTTCGCCTTTAATTCTAATAAATACCGAATAGTATTGTAAATCCATTTTGTTCAGAGTTACGGCTTATGGTCATTGAAAAAGAAATACCGCATAAAAAGCCATCGTAGATGGCAACAGTGTGTAGCCCATAGCGCGAGCTATGGGAACGAATGTCCGAAATGTTCAAGCTATCGTAGATAGCGTCAGAATCTCTGTCGCCCGACTACGCGGGCTTGTCGGTTTTCGTGTGCCTTTACCCGTAGCTCGCGCTACGGGCTACACGCTTTCACTCGCTACGCGAGCTAAAAACTTTTTACGGTATTCCTTTTTCAAACATCATAAGCCGTAACTCTGAACAAAAATATTTTCAACCGATGACGGTTTTCACATCACTTTCTCGTTTATTTAAGTAGAGGGCAAATTTAATCGCTTTTTCGGGGCAATCATAACCGACTCGGCGGAAATTTTCAATCTGTCGGGAATACCGAATCAGATCAGCCCAAAAATTACAAAGGAGAATAAATTAAATGTTAAAGAAAAATAATGTCATTAAGTTGTTAGTTCTATGTTTTGTTTTATGTATGGTTACAGCGGCGCAGGCAGCCGTCTATACCGTGACGAAAACCGCCGATACCGACGACGGCGTTTGTGATGCTGCCGATTGCAGCTTGCGCGAAGCGATTGCGACGGCGAATTTGACCGCCGACGAGGACACCATCGAGTTCGATCCGGTTTTGTTCGCTTCGGCACAGACGATCAATCTTTCCAGTGATCTCCATGTATTAGAGGGCAAGCTGACGATCAACGGTCCGGGCGCGAAGCTGCTGACGATTAGTGGTCATTCACTAATCGTCGGATTTCCTGGCGGCGATATGGCTGATCTAATGCTCAATCGAGTGACCAGATCGGGCGGAACAGTGGGCATTTTCAATTTTAGCGTATTGACGGTGAACGACTCGACCATATCAAACAATCACTTCGTAAGCACTGGCGGCGGCATTTTCAATCAAGGCTCGTTGACGGTGAACAATTCGACCATCTCAAACAACTCGGCTAGATTCGGTGGCGGCATTTACAATCAATCCGGCGGCACTGTGACGGTGAACAATTCGACCATCTCAAACAACTCGGCTACGGAGGGCGGCGGCGGCATTCAAACCAGAGACGGCACTTTGACGGTGAACAATTCGACCATCTCAGGCAATACCGTATCAGAATCTTTTGGGAACGGCGGTGGTATCGATTGCACAACAGGCTCCAGCACGACAGTGAACAATTCGACCATCTCCGGCAATTCGGCAAACCAAAGGGGCGGCGGCATCAATAACAATGGCATCGCGTTAACGTTACTTAACTCGACCATCTCGAAAAACTCTGCTCCCAATGGCAGCGGTGTTTTTTTTAGTTCTATCGGCGTTCCGACGCTACGCAATACAATCATTGCCGACAACAGCTCGGCAGATCTCCGCACCAACGGCGACAGCGTCAACTCGCTCGGCTACAATCTGCTCGGCAGTTTTGAAGAAATCAACGGCATTGCCGACACCGACCTCGTCAACCAATCGGCGCGGATCGCTCCGCTCGGCTATTACGGCGGACAAACAATGACGCACGCTCTGCTCTCCAATTCACTTGCCATCAATCCGGCGAGTTCCAATTCCGCGCCCGCTGCCGACCAGCGCGGTGCGGCACGAATCGGCACTGCGGACACCGGCGCGTTTGAAGTCAATAATTCGGCAAACGGCGGAAACTTCGTCGCCGCGCTGCCGGGCGGCACACAGAACAGTAATTACAATTTCACGCTTGTTCCCGACAATGATTCGTTCACTTATTTGGTAACGGGCGGCAGTCTGCCCAACGGTGTCAGTTTGACAACCACACCAGCAACGGACGGCGTCGTCGCGCTGACCGGAACGCCGACCGAGAGCGGGACTTTTAATTTTTCCGTAACGGTTTCGGACGGCATTAATTCAGGCATCATTGATTACACTCTGGAAATTGCTCCGTCCACCAATACCGCGCCGACGATCATCGCGGCATCAGGAATCACCCGTCAGCAAGCGGCGGTTGCCTCGAATGCCACAATCGCTACCGTCAATGATGCGGAAGATGCCGAAAATACTTTGAGCGTCGCCGTCACAAGCGCGAATCCTGTCAATGGCGTAACGGTTTCCAATCTCGCGGTTGATGCAATGGGCAATGTCACGGCGAATGTCTCGGCGGCGTGTGGCGCGACCGGCGCGATGTTCACCTTGAGCGTTACCGACGGCGGCAGTTTGTCGTCAACGGCAATGCTCAACGTCGCGGTCACGAACGAAACGACTCCGCCCGTCATTGACCCGATCTCGAACGTCACGGTTTATCTGCCCTTAAATTCGACCGCCGTTTCAAGAACGGTCAGCTTCTCACTGCCAACAGCGATGGACAACTGCACAATGAATCCGACGGTTACGACCGATTCGGCTTCGGGCGCAGTCTTTCCGGTCGGCACAACGACCGTCAATGTAACTGCAAGGGATGCCAACAACAATCAGGCGACGGCGAGCTTTACCGTCACCGTCTTGTTTAATTTCGCAGGATTTTTCCAACCGGTTGATAATTTGCCGGTGGTCAATCTCGCCAATGCCGGACAAGCTATTCCGGTGAAATTCGCTTTGAGCGGCAACAAGGGACTGAACATCTTTGCGTCAGGCTATCCGGCTTCCGCACAGATTCCTTGCTCGTCGAACGATCCGTCGGATGCAATAACTGAAACGGTCAACGCGGGCGGCAGCAGTCTGAGCTACAACGCGACCGCTGACCAATACAGCTACGTCTGGAAAACGGACAAAGCGTGGAGGGGAACTTGCCGGATGCTGGTCGTTAAATTCATTGACGGTAGTGAACATTACGCCAAATTCCGTTTCAAATAACGGACGGCGGCACTTTTTCTGCTGATAACAACTGGCCGGACAAGATGCTTTATGTTCTTTGAAAAATAAATTCGACAATAAAATAAGAAGTGTCATTGCCGGGAGCGCAGGCATCCCCGGCCCGCTGAACGCCGAGCGTTCAAAACGCCTCGACGCAAATTCAACTTAAATTCTATGCGAACGCTTGTCGGATAGGAGCGCGGCGTTGCCGTCGCGCCCCCTCCTAAGAACCGTGCGTGCCACTTTCACGGCACAACCTTCCTCAAGCCTTTCAAACGCTCTTTGACAGAACGCACCAGCTACAACCACTGATTCAACAATAATAAGAAATCGTCTGCTACTACTTTCGTAGTGAGAAGCGCACCAGCTAAGTTGCCGAAGCAACAGCCATCATTTGCTTTCTCCTCTTGACAGATTCGATAGCTTTTCTCGTTGAGAAAGACCAACACCGAAGTCTGCCCGTTTTCACGTCGAGTAATGTTTCAATCCGTATCCGCTTCATTACAAAACGGCATTCGCTTTTTCGGTTATCCCAGACCCGCAACTCTCTCGGCTTGCCTTACGGCTCGCTTTCCTCGAATGAGGAGAATTACGGGGTTTCCACGTTCCGCGTAAATACCCGAGCAGGTTAGGTTCTGCCTATTCGCCGATGGTGCAACATCTACGTTGGAAGAGCGTAAAACTTCCAATCTTGACCACCTGCCTTTTGGCTCAAGCCTGACAGCATCTTGGGCTTGTTCTTCGTGACGACGTTTATCAGCAGTTCACTTTCATTAACCATACCACTCAATTCTAGCTCCGTGCCTCATTGATGCTCAAAGCAACGGCTACATTGTCCCAAAGGCTTTACACCCCGTCGTTGCCAACGACGCATACTCTGGTAGAATCAGATTGGTAGAACAATCGGTAATGTCAAAGAATATTCTTAGCATTACAGCTATTTACGCGACTTCGTGTCGCACTTACGTCGCGAAGCGCGACGTAGCACGCAAGGCTGCCTGCGCTCCCAGCGAAAACAATCTTTATTTATTGCCGGATTTATTTTTCAAAGAACATAAGGCGGGACTCAAAACTTTTAAGAGTAAAGATTCATCGGACGCGTCAATAATTGCACAGGGTCTTCGACATTCAAAGCCTCGCGGACAAAGAACGGTTCGCCCGCTGCCGTGCCGATCAGACTTCCGAAATAGCGCGAACGGTTTTCGAGTTCTTCCAAAAAATGTTTGCCCGTCAGGCGCGTTTCCAGATCCTTTGAACCCGGATCGTGAAATTGTGAGGCGTGAGCGCGGATCGCGTCCATTTTCTTTTCGAGAAAATCCGAAATATCCACAATGAATGATGCCGTGACGCGCCGCGAAAAAATATTATGCGCGATCATCGGCACATCTGTCCGGGGCAGTCCGAAATCCCCGTCATACTTTTGCATCGAAGCGAGCCGCGCCGCCTCGCGCACGAGATGGGCAATGTGATTATGATCGGGATGCGGGTCGTTCATTTGATGCGTCAAGATTACTTTCGGCTTTAGACGGCGCAAAACGCGGACGAGTTTTGTGCGTGATTCATCGTTCGCAAAAACGTGTCCGTCGGGCAAACCTAAGTTTTCGCGCCGATCTAGCTTTAAGATTTGCGCTGCCGCTTCGGCTTCGCGGGCGCGGATCTCGGCGCTGCCGCGCGTGCCCATTTCGCCCTGCGTAATGTCGAGCGCACCCGTTTTGTAGCCCAAAGATTTCATCTTCAAAAGCGTGCCGCCGACGGTTAATTCCATATCGTCGGGATGCGCGAAGATTGCCAAAATGTCTGTTTCCATGCTCTTGAATTTCATATTTCAGATTTCAGATTTCAGATTTCAAATTAAAGACGATTAGCGACCTGATAAATATTTGGAAATTCGTATAATATTTTTGCTAACGTTTAATTGAAATAAATTCTAGCAAATTTTTGATCTGAAATATGAAATATGAAATATGAAATATGAAATTGACGGTGTTGGGTTCGGGAAGTTCGGTTCCGCATAGTAAAAGAAGCAGTTCGGCGTATTGGCTCGAAACTTCGGGCGGCAGCGTTTTGCTTGATTTTTCGGCGGCGGCGATTGGGCGGATGGCTCAGGAAGATTGCGATTGGGCGAATCTCGATGCCGTCTGGCTATCGCATTTTCACCTTGACCATATTGGCGGACTCGCGCCGTTTCTGTTCGGCACG
>JANPDZ010000332.1:0-9023 GCA_031431735.1 Acidobacteriota bacterium
TCCGCCTGTTGAGGGTTTTGCCGTGTGCGAACCAGCGAATTAATAACTTTTTCAGACTCTTCGGCGAGTCGTTCAGACGAATCGTTCGGCGCATTGGTCGAAACGCTGTAGATCCGTCCGTCGGCTTCGGCAAAGTAGAAAACTCTCGATTGAAGCTGTCCGCCCGCGCCTTCTGACTGCGCGACGACGACATAAACTTTCTTGCCGCCAATTTCTTTTTGATAATCGTTGACGACCCAGCCGTTTTCTTTGATCATTCGATCAATCACATTACGGCGCAAACTTGTAGTCGGAACGCCGCCGACCGTTTTAACTCTTGCGCTGCTATCGTCGCTGCCCATTGAAGGACCGACGACCGAAATCGAAGCCGAGCCAAGCTGTGAACCGTTATCGTCATCAACCCGAAATTGTAATTCGGCTTGCGTTGACGGGCTTTTCTTCCAAGTCTTCGGCGCAGTTTCGCCCGTTGGCAAAAGTGCCGGAGTGGTATCTTCCTTGACAAACTTTTGGACTGCTTGCTTCGATTTTCTGACCGGCGTATTGCCGTTTTCACGGTTGCTTCGCGCTAATCTGATTTGGCGCAAACGCAAACTCCGCTTGCGAGCCTGCAAAGCCTTTTTACGATTCACCCGGGCGCGATATAAACGCCACCAACGTTTTGAATATTTTTTGATTTTCTTTTTCTTTTTCGCGTATTTGCGATGTTTTTTCGCCCCCGCTTCGGCGTAATCCGTTGCCAGCGGAACGATCACTCCAATTCCAATCAACAAAGCTAAAGATAATGCAATTGCCCTAATCATACTTCCTCCATTTATAAAACCGTTTCTTTGACTACTTCCTCAATTGTCGTAATTCCTTCGCGTAATTTTTGAAGTCCCGAACGACGCAAGGTCAACATTCCACACTCGATCGCTTTTCTTCTTAATTCGATCGCACTAGCGCCGATGATGATAAGTTCGCGCAGTTCGTCTGTAATTTCCATTACTTCATATAAACCGACTCTGCCTTTAAACCCTGTGCCATTACAGATCTGGCAGCCTTTTCCTTTGTAAGATTTAATTTCTACTGCTTCTTCTGCCGAAAATCCGATTTCAATCAATCCTTCCTCCGGAACGTGAATTTCCTCTTTGCAGTCTTTACAAATTCTCCTGATAAGTCTTTGCGCCTGAATAATATTGACCGAAGTTGCGACCAAAAACGGTTCAATCCCCATATTGACCATCCGCGAAATTGTCGAAGGCGCGTCGTTTGTGTGAAGGGTTGATAAAACCAAGTGTCCGGTGAGCGCGGCTTTGATGGCGATTTCCGCCGTTTCAAAATCGCGGATTTCACCGACGAGAACGATGTTCGGATCCTGACGCAGAAAAGAACGAAGCGCGGCGGCAAAGTTCAAACCGATCTGCTCTTTCATTTGAACCTGATTAATACCCGGCAAGTTAAATTCAACCGGGTCTTCCGCCGTCATAATATTTGTTTCCGAAGTATTCAATGCCTGTAATGCCGAATAAAGCGTGTTTGTTTTTCCCGAACCTGTCGGACCCGTTACCAAAACCATTCCGTAGGGCTTGGAAATATTGCGCTGGAACATTTCCAAACTTTCTTTCTCGAAACCGAGTTTGGTCATATCAAGCATCAGTTTGTCTTTATCAAGCAGACGCAGCACGACTTTTTCACCAAACAGCGTCGGCAAAGTCGAAACACGAAAATCCAATTCACGCGCACGGTTTTCAATTTTCACCTTGATCTTGATGCGTCCATCCTGCGGCAGGCGTTTTTCGGAAATGTCGAGTTTTGACATAATCTTCAAACGCGAAATCAGCGCGTCGCGCATCTTCATCGGCGGATGCATCACGTCGTACAGAATGCCGTCAATCCGAAACCGAATGCGAAAATCTTTTTCATATGGTTCAACGTGAATGTCAGAGGCGCCGCGTCTTAAAGAATCAACCAACAGCACATTAACCAGACGTACCACCGGCGCATCTTCGCTTGCTTTGGCAAGTTCGGCAAGATCAATTTCATCGTTATCTTCTAAAACTTCAAGGTCTTCGCCCGTCGCAGATGTTTCAAATGTAAATTTTGCGAGCGAAACATTTAAATCCGATTCCGACAGTCGTTCTCCGGCGGGTTTTGCACCATTGCCATTGCTTTTGCCATTGCCATTACGTGCAAGTTTCGCAGAAATCTTTCCGAATTCGTCTTGACCCGTCATGACAACTTCGATCGCTTTCGACGAACTGTAATATTTGGAGATGGAACTTTGCAGCGAAGCTTCCGAAGCGATCACCGGCTCAACATTAAGTCCCGTCATAAACTTAATATCGTCCATCGCAAAAACATTTGTCGGGTCAGCCATCGCCAGCGTCAAAGTCGCACCGACTTTGGAAATCGGCAATACGGTATATTTGAGCGCAACTTCGTGAGGTATTAACTTGATAGTTTCATCTTCAATTTGAAAAAGCTCCAAATTGATTGAAGGAACACCGTATTGACGCGATAAAACAGCCGTAATTACGTCATCTGAAATAATTCCCAACTTGATCAAATTGGAACCTAGACGACCGCCGTTTGTACGTTGGTATTCCAACGCATCGCTCAATTGTTGCGATGTGACCAGATTTTCGCGGACAAGAATTTCCCCAAGTTTTGATGACATTGTGCTTTCGGAATTTACCCTTTTATATGTTCCAGTTCAGAGGAGTTTAGAGAAGTTTTACAATTGATTTTCTGTCTGAGAAGACAAATTCAACGATGATAAACACCGTTGAATTTACATCATATATGTTTAACTAATTAGTGTCAAGAATTCTTTTAAATAAAGTGTAATGCGTCAGTAAAAAGTTAGAACAAGAATTTCTGCCTTTGTCGCTTTCAGCGACAAAAAATAACCTACTGTGAGTTTCTAACTTTTAACTGACGCATTACAATAAAGTGTTGGTTTTAAAGATATTATGCTTAAAAAAAGAAGTGCCTGAGTTTTAAGCTCAGGCACTTCTTTATAATAGAACTAAACTATTGAAAATTTAATTTTTCTTTTTGGGTGTCGTTGTCGTTGTTGTTTTACCTTTCGTCGGAGCTACATTTTGTGTAGCTTTAAGATCCGCGATCGACTCTTTGACCGATGCCAGTAATTTGTGGGTCGGCGGAGCAACATCAACAAATTTCTGAAGATAATTAGCTGCTTCCTGAAGTTGAGTTTTGCCTTTCGCGGCATCGGTATCCAGCAACAAATAACCGGCCGTCACCATATTGAGACCGGCTCCGACCAAGGCATCAACATTGTTTGGGTCAACCTCGAGGATCTTCTTAAATTCAGCGATCGCCAATTCATATTCATCCGAGTCCTGAAGCGTCTGCGCCAAATCAATCTGAGCTTTTGATTTTTGCGCAGGATCGGTTTCAGCCGCAATATATTCTTGAAAAGCCGTTAAAGCCTCTTTACCTTTTGTTCTGTCGGCTCCGGTTTGTGCCAACAAACGATACGCATTTTTTCGGTTTAACAGGGCTTTGAATTTGTTTAATTCATAGTCTTTCTGAGTGTTTGCATCGGTTGATGTCGCGTCTTTTAAGACTTCCAGAGCTTTGTCGGAAGTGCTGACCGCATCGGCAAAATCTTGTTTTACCGATGCCAGAGCAGTTGCTTTGGTCGCGGTATCCGCTTTGACAGAAGCATTAAAAGTATCTGTGCCCCTGTTAATCATAGCCGCCGCCTTATTGTTAAGCATCACCGGCGCGCTTCCCACAAAAGTCTGATCAGCATTATAGCCTTCTTCAAACTTGGCAATTGCCAAATCGTAATTTTTCGCCTGGTAGGCTTTGTTGCCTTCTTGCAAAGCCGCATTGACAATTTTATTGGTGTCTTCGGCCTTTTTATTTCTATTTTCTATTTCAGCAATTTGTTTAAGACGTTCTGCTTCGGTTTTCTTTTGTTCGGCGGTCAATTCCGTTGATTTATTTGATGACCCAGCGGCAATTGCCTGACGAACTTCTTCTTCCGTCCAACGTTTGCCATCACCTTCGGTTACGGGTATAAGAATATCTTCCATACCGGCTTTAATGCCGCCTTGAATTTCGGGGTTGATATTTGGTGCGCTGATTGAAAGAACAAGCTGTGCGCCAAAAGGCAGACCGGCAAAAGCGAAAATACCTTTTTTGTCTGTCTTGCCCGGGTCAAACTTCGTTTTCACATCAATCCGATAAACTTCGACCACCGCACCGGCAACCGGAACTTTCGTACCGTCCTTTTTTGTAAGTTCAACTCTGCCGCGAATAGGCGCATTTTGAGCAAAAGCCACTATACTGCCCATTAAAAATAAAGCAATTGTTAAAAAGCTGATTAAATAATTTTTACGAAACATTAAAATCCTCCAAAACTGTCTTCAATATATATATTTAGGAAACACTTTTCTAAGATGCCGCCCTTAAAAAAAGGGTTTATTATTTTCTTAATATTTTAACTTAAACTTACCGGTTTTTTGAAACCGCTTCCCGGTAATCCATCGGTTAAAATGGAAATTTCTTCTAAAAACATAAAACAAAAGAAACTAGTGGTGCTTGGCGGAAATTTCCCAACAGGGAAAAATCAATTCGACTGTCTCCGAAACACCATTTGTAGTGAGCTTTGACTGTGGTGTTATTTCAGCCCAGCACCACTAGCAGGTGAAATTACGGTAAATTTTCCGCCAGTTTTTCGATGTCCTCGCGATTGTTGAAAAAATGCGGGGCAATTCTCAAACGATCGCCGCGCGGCGAAACGATTATGTTTTTGTCTTCCAGATGTTTATAAATATCATTTGAGCTGACACCGTTTTGATGTTTGATACAAACAATCTGCGATTTTTCGCTCCTTGCGCGCGAACTTATGATTTCATAGTTCTTAGCGGCTATCAACTCGCACAAATAATCGGTCAATTCTTCAAGGTAATTTTCGATATTTTTCAAACCCGTTTCGTGCAAGATGAGCAAACTCTGCTCCAACCCGTAAAAAAGCGACGAAACACCCGTGCCTGACTCCCAGGCGAGCGCGGTTGACTTAAAAGGCTGTTCCGTATCTGCAAAATCCCACGGCGTTTCGACGCTGATCCAACCAACGAGTGTCGGCTCGACGCGGTGGCGTGCGCGGTCTGAAAGATACAACAGTCCGCAGCCTTCGGGCGAAAAAAGCCATTTGTGGCTCGCACCTGCGGCGATGTCAACATATTGCGCTGGCAAATCAAATCCAAACGCGCCGAAACCCTGAATAATATCAACCGCAAAAAGCGCATCGTGTTTTCGGGCAGCTTTGCCGATTCGTTCCAAATCCGCACGAAAACCCGAAGCAAACTGCACCGCACTGATTGCCACGAGCTTTGTATTTGAATCTATCAGCGCGATAAATTCGTCTAAATCAATTCGTCCATCGCGTTCGGGACAAAGGCGAAGTTCGACCCCGAATTTATCTCTGACCATTCGCCACGCATAAAAATTTGCAGGAAACTCGCGTTCAAAGCTGACGATATTATCGCCTTTCTGCCAATTCAAACCATTCGCAACGGTCGCAAAACCATCGGACGTATTTCGCATAAAAGCGATCTGTTCGGCTCTGACGTTGAGCATTTCGGCAACCAGAGCGCGTGCACGGTCTTTGGTCGCAATCCATTCCGCATAATTAATCGAGCCGTTTTCTGAAACGTCTTTTAATTGCGATAAAACTGCTTCGACAGCGACGGAAGGCATTGGCGAAACTGCCGCACTGTTTAAATAGTTATATTTTTGCGTTACCGGAAATAGATTGCGAATAGCCTGGTTCATAATTTTTTCAAAAAATTGTGACAAAGGCTAAGTTTGACATAGAAACGTCTCAAAAAACAAAGTTGAAAACCCGATAGATTATCCACATTCAGTAGATCCAAATTTGTAAAAAGGCCTTTGCCAATGGCAACTTAAATCTATTTGTGGTTGCTTGTAATGTTGGCTAAAAGCCTTGCATATCTTTTGATAATTTTCTGAATTGTGGATCTACTGACACTTGGCAAATATCAAAATTTAGGAACTGCGCCAAATAACCATTCTATTAATTCCCCGGTTTCCGGTGCGGTGTTGATTCCTTCAAAATCGCCCTTTTCAACAAGTATTATTTCTCGAAATTTGCCCGTTTTAGTATCAGCTATAAACGCGCTGATCGTTCGTGTTCCCGCATCATTTGCGCCCTGAAGATCACGATACTTTCCCTTTTCGACCTTTTTAAGAAGTTCGCGCTTTTCCGCCAATACTTCCGGTGTTATCTGCGCGATAAGTGTCGGCGAAACTTTGAATTTGAATTTGATTTCCGAAGGCTTTTGCGGATCAAGAACTCTTTCGTAACTATACTTATAGACACCGCCCTGCTCATCCATATACCAACCTTTGTGTTGAAAACCGCGAGCATAATTCCAATACTCGTAACGGAAAACCATTTTTTGCTGTGCCGGGTCGAGCGGCGCGGCCGGCTTGACTTGCCGCAAAAAAATCACTTTATCGGTATCGTAAAAAATTTCGAGTTGCTCGCCGTCAAGCCGAAACGAATGAGCAGTTTCGAGTGCGGTATGGATTTCACCTTCCTGCTTCATTATTTTATCAGAACACGCCATTACGGTTGTTGAGACGCTTTTGGTTTTGATTGTCGAATCTTTTTTCACTGTGTAGTCGTAACCAAAGATGTTGCAACCGGCAATGCGCCCTCCGAATTTTGATTCGGAAAACTCGATTAAAGTCTCAAATCCGGTTGCCGGATCACCTTGATTAGTTTTTCCTTTACTGACGATTTGTTGTCGGCTGTCCCGCGTGCCATATGATTCGACGAGCCAATTTGTATTTGCCAACGGATTAACTTCGGTTGACGCTGTTATAAATGTAATGAAAAACAGCCAACCGCCGATTATCGGTAAAAATATCAATTTCCGAAGAATTGTTGAATGCCGAAAAAAATTATTTATCATATATTTCTCCAATTAAACTGCTGACTCAACACAAGTTTTTCCGCCCATCTTAAAGGCGATTTTTATAATTCACCGACCTTGCTCATAATGCGAAAATCGGGAACCACGGCGAGAAACCATTTCAACAATACATCGGCTTCCGCCGCACTATTGTTTCCTTCGTAATCTCCGCGAGTTGTCAGTTTTACTTCACGGTATTCGCCTGTTCGCGCATTTGGAAAAAACGCACTGACTGTTCCTGTTCCCGCATCATTTGCGGCTTGACGCTCAGTATATTTGCCTTTTTCAACCGCTTTTAAAAGTTTGCGCTTTTCTGTTAAAATCTCCGGCGATATCTGCGCGATCAGTGTCGGGGCAACTTTGAATATTAATTTGAATTTATTTTTATTTTGCGAATCAGGAACCCTGTCATAACTAAATTTATAGACTCTGCCCTGTTCGTCCATATACCAACCTTCATCTTGGAAGCGGCGTGCATTATTTCGGTATTCGTAACGGAAAACCATTTTTTGCTTTGCCGGGTCGAGCGGCGCGGTCGAATCTCTGATTACGATTGACGATTCTGTTTGCTCAGTTTTCGCATTATCTACTTTTGATGATGGATCAGTTTCCGTTTCAATCGTTGCGGTTCTGATGATTTCAGCAAGTTTGCTTTTCAATTTATCAAGCGTTTTTTTCTGTGATGCCGACAGCACAACCTGCTTTTCTTTGTAGAATGAATTGCCTTCGACTTTATAAACTTTGCCATCGAGCCTGATTGTGAAATCTCCATATACGCCGTCATAAATTCTATCGCCTTTGACGATTCTTGTTCTCGTTCGCGGCAATTTGAGTTCTTCGAGCAATTTGACGATTTCCTGCAAAGACGTTTCATCAATTTTTTTGGTTGTTTCAATCGAGCCGTCACGCTCTATCAAATTACCCTTGCTATCGAGCGAATAACTCTTGATCATTCCGGCAATGCCGCCGCTTTGTCCTTCGGAAATTTCCCACGTCTTGAATTTATTTGAAAGTTTTTGCGCCTTGACGGTAAAAGCTGCGCCAACCACAAAAAAACCGAGTATTACCAATAAACTTAACAATTTCGTTCGTTTCATAGTTTTTTTCTCCTTCAAACACAAGTCTGTTTGCCTGTATTCCGGTCGGATTTTCTTACCGCACTGCTCCGACCTGATTTAGATTTTCTTTTAATTTTGCAAATATTCCCTTTTGTTTTGCCGTCAAAACGACAAACTTCGCATCGTTAAACGACAGCCCTTCCATCAGATAACTTTTTCCGTCGAGTTCGATTGTAAAACTCCAGTAAGGATAATCGTAAATCTTTTTCCCTTTGACAGTTTTGGTTTTCGTCCGGGGCAAATTAAGTTCTGCAAGCAATTTAACGATTTCCTGCAAATCGGGTTGCGCCACCGTTTCATTTGTTTTACCGTTTTTGCTTCGTTTTTCAAGATTGCCTTGGCTCTCAAGCGAAAAACTTCTGCCGCCTTCACGCAAACTAATAAACCGTGAATAATTAATTGCCCACGTTTTAATTTTTACCGATGATTTCTGAGCTTCCGCCAAGGTAGCTCCAAATACTAAAAAACCGAAAACCATCATTAAACTTAAAATTCTATTCATAATTTTTTTCATCATCAGAAAACTGTCCTGTAGATTTATTTTAGAGGGCGTAAATCCTGTGTTTTCCACCCTCACTAACTTAGAGCGACAATTGAACCAAAAACGTCTCAAAGTTTTTTATTTTTCAGAAAACAAAATCAAAAAGCCAGCCGTTGCCGATTTCATTGCCGCTGTTTTTCATCCAATAATTCGCTCCGTTCAAGACACCGGCGTGTTGATACCAAAGCAGTTTGCCTTCATCATTGACCGCGTAGATAGTTCCGCCGCCGCCGGAAAAGACCTCGCGCATACTTTGCCACCCGTTGCCGATTTTTTTCCGTTCGTCCCATTTGTCAGTTCCATTTTGATAACCGAGATGTCGGTTCCAATATAAATCGCCTTTATCATCAATCATATAAACTGTGCCGTAGCCGCCGGAAAAAATGAATCTTGCATTTTTCCAGCCGA
>JANPDZ010000333.1:0-2624 GCA_031431735.1 Acidobacteriota bacterium
GCGACGATTGATGGCTGAAAAAGGGTTGCGTTGGTGTCGCAAATGTCGGCAATGGTTGAAATCTGAATTTATGTCTAAAAACGGCTTGTGCAAACCGCATGAAGCCGAAGAAGCCAGAATCAGATACGCAACTCACGAAAATTATCGCCGTGAACGGCAACAACACGCACACAGTCGAAAACGCAATTGCAAACCAATAAAGCCCGAAACCCAGATACAGATTTTGAAAGAGTTTGACGGAAAATGTGCTTATTGTGATGCTTCTGCCACAACTTTTGACCATATTATACCAGTTACCAAAGGCGGTAATTCTGAAATCCAAAACATACTTCCGGCTTGTGCCTCTTGCAATTCGTCGAAGAAAAATAAAAATGTGTCTGAGTGGATTGAAATCAAAAACTTGCTCATTTCCGACAAACTGAAACAACGTCTTGAATTTTTGTTCAAAGGCTAATTTAGTCCATTCTATCGGTGATTTTTGTGCCATATTTTTATTTTGGAAAATACTCTAAAATGTCCGTGTCATTTATCCTTTTCTTTCCTGTCTTTTCCTTTAATAAATTTTCGTTAATAAGTTCTTTTACGACGAAGTTGTAATCTTTGTTGTGAAAAAATCCGAAATGCGGATATATGAGAGTATGTTTGATTTGCCTTCTGCTAATTTTATTGTTTTCCTCAAGATACGAGCAAATTATGGTGCGAAGTTTTTCTCTGCGTAGCGAAACTTCTTGAGTCAGAGATGCTTCATCCTGAAAAAGCGGTAGTTCAGTTTCGACAAACTCGCCATAGATTAAATCATCTTCTTCTCGAATAAAATCGTTCATCAAAAAAACGCCGTCATCGTGGCGAGTGCAATAGATAAAATGATATTTCGGTTTTTTGTTTAATGCTTCTCTAATTGCATACTCGGCAACATTAAATCCGTATTTACCAAGATTTGAAACATATTCGCGTAAAAGAATCTCTTCGCCTTGTTCAGTTGTCAAATTTGAAGAAGTAAATTGATTTTGCCATTTATCACTTCCAATAACTGCCGTTACAATATCTGCATTAGTTTGAGCGGTTTTGGGATTATTGTTTTGAGAAACTGCCGCACAAGCGATTCTGTATAATCCGTCAGTATCGAAATTGATAATTAACTCTGTGATATACGGACTTCTCCGTAAAATCGGAATCAGATGTGAAAAACGAACACCTGTCGGACCAAAAGGGTCAACAAAAAAAAGCGTTGGAGATGTTCCGATTTTTGTTAAAATGGTTGGAATTGAATCCTCAAACCGAGAGTTTATATTTTCAACAATTCCTTTTAATTTCCAGTCTTGAGTTGCTATTTCCAAAGAATCGAATGTTTCTAAATCAGGCTCAACATTAATTATTTTCAAGGTTACTGACCTGTCATTTTTCCAATTCGCACAAACGTCGGAGAATTTTGCCATTAAAACAGGCGAACCATCGCTTCCGTCATCGTATTTCGCCGCGCCTGCAAAGCCATCAACACAAAAAACTTCACGATTTATAGTAGTTGAAGCAACTTTCGCACTAAACGGCCGCAAGTATTTTTCGAGAAGACGGTGTTTTCGTTTCGACCAAATTTTGAGATTTTCAAAAAACTTTTTATTGCCCATTAGGAGAATTTCCTCGCAAATTAAATTTTCATAAATCGTTTCAAGAATAGCACATTATTTCTTGCATTAAAACAAAAAAACTAGCTCATCCAGTTAATTCCCGCTTCCGCATTCCATTTGGTCGTTGTCTTTTTCAATTTCGTCCAAAATTCGATCGAGCTTTTGCCCGTGATGTCGTTGGCACCGAAACGTGATTCGTTCCAACCGCCAAACGAAAACGGTTCGCGCGGGACGGGAACGCCGATGTTGACACCGATCATTCCTGCCGAAGCGTGCTCCATCACATAACGCGCCGCGCCGCCCGATTGCGTGAAAACAGAAGCTGCGTTGCCGTATGGATTGGCGTTTTCGATCTTTAATGCTTCATCAAGAGTTTCGGTTCGCATAATCGAAATGACGGGACCGAAAATTTCTTCGGTCGCAACCGACATTTCGGGCGTCACGAAATCAATCACGGTCGCGCCGACATATGTGCCGTTTTCCTTGCCCGCGACAATTGCGCCGCGACCATCAACCAAAATCTTTGCGCCGTTTGATTCGGCTTCCGAAATGTAGCCTTCGATGCGTTCCTTCGCCGCTTTTGAGATCACCGCGCCGAGATTGACACCCGGAATAATTTTCTGTGCTTCAACGCAAATCTGGTCAATGATGGAATTGACATCGCCGACCGCAAGCATCGCCGAAGCCGCCATACAGCGTTGCCCGGCACAGCCCGACATCGAAGCCGTGACATTTGTTGCCGTCATCGAAGGATTCGCGTCCGGCAACACGAACAGATGATTTTTCGCGCCGCCGAGCGCGATACAGCGTTTCAAATTATGCGTTGATTGCTGATAAACGAGCTTCGCAACGCGCGTCGAACCGACAAAGCTGACGGCTTCAATATCTTGATGAGCGCAGATGCCTTCAACGATTTCCTTGCCGCCGTTGATGACGTTGAAAACGCCGTCGGGAAGTCCGGCTTCCTTCAAAAGTTCAGCCATACGCACGACCGAAAGC
>JANPDZ010000334.1:0-6840 GCA_031431735.1 Acidobacteriota bacterium
GGATAGCTTGAAATCTGAAGCGCGGCTTGAGCCGAAAAGGAAAATTTATCAATCATCCTTTTTGCTTTAGCACAATGCGCGGCTAAAGCAAAGCGGATTTTATTTTTATCAGAAATTCGGCTCAAGCCGGCGCTTTTGATTCACCTAACCTCCAACTGAAGTTGGAAGCAATTTATTTTTATGAGAAAGCCCTGTATATTTTTCCTAAATTGCCCTAAATCCTCATTCAAGATTTGAAAATGCGGTTTCTGCACTGTAACGCCTCAGTAAAAAACTACAGAAAGATTGATTGCCTGCGAAAGACACGAAAAAAACGAAAACATCTGTTTTTTATTTTACTTTTTCGTGCCTTTCGTGTCTTTCGTAGGCAGATTTAACTTTTTACCGGGGCATTGCTCTGCGCTAATCCGTTAATTCAAATTGAACCCATTGATCGGCTAACCGGCGGTTTGCTTTGGCAAGGTTATCAATGATCACGATTTGCAAAACGTAATCGCCGGGTTTCATCTCGTTTCCGAGGCCTAATGCTCCGGCGAACTGGAGTTTTGCCGGATTGCTTTGCCCTTGCGGGTTGAACGGGTTTGGTTTGCCCTCTAAAACAAGTTTTCCGTCGCGAAATATCTTGATCTGAGTTTGAAGCTGAGGTTTCTTGGTTGAATCGAGTTTGGCATTGTAAATTTCGGTCGTATAACTCAAAATCGTTCCTCTTTTAAAACGTCGGAGCGAAGTGTCCTGCATCAGATCTATTTGTCTTTGACCCGTATTTTGAGGCGAATTCAGCTCTTTCCATTGCGTTGCGGTAAAATTCTCCAAAACGATTCCGGAAAGCGACAGCTCTCCTTTCTTGAGATCAGGAACTTCAATAAACTGATTTGCCGAGCCGACTTTGGCGCTCTTCTCATCACGAATAGCGACGCGCATTTGATAAGCACCGGGCTTTTTGATCGGAAAAACAAAATTATAAACAAAACCATCATCCAAAATCTTTTGATATTTTTCAGTTTTAACGCTGATTGTATAATTTTGCCCGACCTGGTCAACGATTAACCCGTTTTCGCCGAAACTGATCGCTAAAACGTCAAAAGTTGCCTGTTTTTGACCATCAGGCGCATCGGTAAATATCAAATCCTTCGCGTCAATGTGGAGAAATGAATGAATAAATGAATTGTTTTTGTCATCTTTTCCAAATAGAGTGTTTAGTTTCAGACTAATGTCATTCGCGGTGAAAGGTGAAGTTAGGGGCTTTAGAATTTGCTGCAAGGGAGTTTCGGTTTGCGGCGCAGAACGGGAGATGTCGGCATCGGCAACACCAAAAAAACTGCTTCGATACCGGACGTTGATCCCATCTTGTTTTACCTTGATGTTTAATTTATTGAAACGATTCGTTTTAGGATCAAAAGAATCCGAATCCGGTTGATAACCGATCAAATAAAATCCTTTCGTATCTTCGAGCAATTGAGCCAAACCCAGATTGAGATTATTGTTATTGAAAACCGCCCGTCCGCCGGTTTCTTGCGCCAAAAACGCCAAACCTTGCTGTTTATCCTGCAATTCATCCGTCCGCGTGCGGAGTCCTTGCTGAAGCGAAGTCGGCAGCGAAGCCGGAGTATCCTGAGCGGTCAAACCCGTCGGAATCAAGCCCCGCGCATCCTGCGTATAGATCGTGACCGAAGCGCGATTGCATAGATCGGTCAGTTGTTTTAACGCCTCCTCCATTTTTGTACAGCGCGAAGTATCTTTTTTCATATCGGTTTGGGTACAGTACGAAAAACCGTCTGAAAAGAGCATAATTGATTTTCTGCCGGGAAGATCGCTCATTCCCTTGATAACAAAGTTGATCGCGCCGAGCGTCCCGATCGTAAAAAGGTCTTCGCGAAGTTCATTAAAAGCAGTTATGCGGTCTTTTTCAGCCTGAAGCTGTTCGTCCATGATGCTTGAGACAGATCCAGCCCGGCTCGGGATGGCGGTGTTGGCTTGAATCAGTTCCTGCAAAGTCGGCTCGATTGGCGTAAGTGCCCCGACGCCGGCGCGTCCCATCGGATTCCAACGAATTTTTTCAATCGCGGCATAAAGCAGATTTTTATCCGAAGTGAATTGTTGAAGTGATCCGACACCGCTTCCCGTTCGGATAATTGCGACTAAATCATTCGGCTGCATCTGTTCATCAACAAATTTTTTCAAAGCCTTTTGCACCGATTGGATACTTTCCGCCGACAAACCTAAATCGTCAACGACCAGCGCAATGGTCCGACGAACCTGTTCCGGGCGAAGCTGCACAACCGGAATCGGCGCGTCAATTTTGTTTGGTATTGAAGATTGGGTCGCCTGTTTTTCCGGAACAGAATTGATAAACGAAAAGTTTGTAATGGTCTGTTTTTTGTCGTTTTCAAAAACCTCAAAATCCTCGGGCTTTAAGTCGGTCACGATTTTGCCGTTTTTGTCCGTCACTGTGACATCCATTTGAATTAAAGTAGTTGAAATTTTGATGGCGGCATTATCTTCAACGGGCAATAGCGTTGGAGTTGGCGTCGGTGTCTGCGCAAAACTAAAAACAACAGAAAACATCAACAGACAGATGACCGAAATAATTTTTTTCATAAGAATGTTTATAATTTACCCGTTTTCAAAATCATTCTCGACCGAAAAATCCTGATCCGAATAAACAATCACAGCGTTTTTTATTTTTGGCAACAAAATTCTATTTTGCGCCTTTGCGGGAAATGATTTCTTTGAAGAAACAGATAAATTCTACCACTTTTGTAAGGCTATGCAACAAAGTTGGCAAAATATGGTAGAATTTCTACAAAAATTGTCAAAATCTATTTCTTGACCATTTTGCACACCTTATTTTCAGTATAATGTAGGATTTTGGAGAGATGTATATGAAGATTTTGCAAAGTCTATTGCTTAAAATTTCAGTATTTGTTCTTTTGGCAAATGTTGTTTTTCCTGTTTCAGTTCTTGCACAAAAACCGAATCAACAAACTGAGGCAAAAGTTGAAAACCTTCTCAAGCAATTAACGCTTGATGAAAAGATTTCTCTGCTCGCGGGAACGGGTTTCGATACTGTACCGATTCCGCGTCTTGGAATTCCGTCTTTGAAAATGACCGACGGACCGGTCGGCGTTCGTCAGGCGCCGGCAACTTCTTTTCCTTCGAGCATTGCGCTGGCCGCCAGTTTTGATCCGCAATTGATCAAACTAGTCGCGCAGGCGATCGCGCAAGAAACGAAAGCAAAAGGCAAAAATGTGCTGCTCGGGCCGTGCGTCAATATTCAGCGGACACCTTTCGGCGGCAGAAATTTCGAGAGCTTTGGCGAAGACCCGTTTCTTGCAGCGCAAATGGCGGTCGCCTATATCAAAGGGATGCAATCGGAAAACGTCATTCCGTCGGTCAAGCATTTTGCCGCCAATAATCAGGAAATTGACCGGATGACGATTGACGTGCGGGTGGACGAACGCGTCCTCAACGAGATCTATTTTCCGGCATTTAAGGCTTCGGTCAAGGAAGGAAATGTCTGGTCGGTGATGGCGGCTTACAACCGGCTTAACGGGTTTTACGCTTCGGAAAACAAGTATCTTTTAACTGAGGTTTTGAAAAATCGCTGGAATTTTCAAGGGCTTGTAATGAGCGATTGGGGCGCGGTGCATTCGACGCTGCCGACCTTAAAAAACGGGCTTGATCTGGAAATGCCGACGGGAAGTTTCTTAAACGCGGAAGCGGTCAAAAAAGCTCTCGCCGCCAAAGAAATTAACGAAACGCAAATTGACGAAATGGTTCGACGATTGCTTCGCGTGATGTTTCTGGCAGGTTTGATGGACGCTAAAACCGAGGACAAAGGCTCGATTGACACGCCCGAACATCGCCAAATCGCGCTCGAAGCGGCACGCGGCGGCATCGTTCTGCTTCAAAACCAGAAAAATATTCTGCCGATTGATGTGAACAAAATTCGCTCGATCGCCGTCATCGGACCAAACGCCGATGTGGCGCGAATCGGCGGCGGCGGTTCGGCCGAAGTTGTTCCGTTTTATTCGGTCAGCCCGCTCGAAGGAATAAAAAAAGCGGCAAATGAAAAAATTAAAATCAATTTTTCGCCCGGCATCGTTTCGCTGGAAGATACCGCGCCGATCCCGACTGAAAATCTGACGACGCCCGATGGAAAATCGAACGGATTACGCGGCGAATATTTCGCCAATATGACGTTTGAAGGCAACCCGGCTTTTACGCGCGTTGACAGCCAACTCGATTTTCATTGGGCGACAAATTCGCCTGCCGAAAATTATCCGTCAGACCTTTTTTCAAATCGTTGGACGGGGCAACTTACGGCTTCGGTTTCAGGGCGTTACGCGATCAGTTTGAGCAGTAACGACGGCGGCAGACTTTATCTTGACGACAAACTTCTGGTTGATGTTTGGGGCGATCACGCAACATTAAAAGCGGCGGCGGCGGTTGAACTGAAAGCCGGCGAACCGCACAAGATCCGCATCGAGCATTACGAAAATCGCGGCAACGCGGATTTAGTTTTGGGTTGGCGGCTGCTTGAAGACGACATTTTACAAAAAGCGGCGGAAACTGCTTCAAAATCTGATATTGCTGTGGTCTTTGCCGGACTTTCCAATGCGGTCGAGGTCGAAGCACGCGACCGCACCGACCTGAATTTGCCGAAAGAACAGGAAGAATTGATCGATGCAGTCGCTAAGGCAAATCCGAACACAATTGTCGTAATGACTTCGGGCGCACCGGTTTTGATGGATAAATGGATCGGGAAAGTTCCGGCAGTTCTGCAAGCATTTTATTACGGTCAGGAAGGCGGCAACGCGATCGCTGATGTTTTGTTTGGAAAAATATCGCCATCGGGTAAACTTCCGGCAACATTTCTGCGACGTTGGGAAGATTCAAACGCTTTCGGACGTTATCCGGGCGACGGTAAATCGGTTACCTACAGCGAAGGAATTCTGGTCGGTTATCGCTGGTTTGATACGAAAAATATTGCACCGCTTTTCCCCTTCGGACACGGGCTTTCTTACACAAATTTCAAATATTCCGCGCTCAAATTAACACGCGGCAAAGACGCAAATTTAACGGTTCAGTTTGAAATCGAAAACACCGGTAAAACGGACGCGGCGGAAGTCGCGCAAATTTATGTCGAGGACATTCAATCAAGCCTTCCGCGGCCGTTGAAAGAACTCAAAGGCTTTCAAAAAGTTTTTCTAAAAGTCGGAGAAAAGAAAACGGTTTCCGTCGCGCTCGATCAAAACGCGTTTGCGTTTTACGATCCGGGCAAACAAAGCTGGATCGCCGAAAAAGGCGTTTTCAAAATTTTGGTCGGCAGTTCTTCGCGTGATATTCGTATTCGCGGCGATTTTCGCCTTGCGAAAACAATCGAAAAGTCCGATAAACTTTAGTTTGTCGATTTGTACGGCGTGTTCAATTTTCAACAAAACCGTACACGTTCGTCGCGGCATATCAAATATTTGCAGATTCAACAAACTGAAGTTTGTTGTACTTTTTCAAGCTATGGAAACTACAAATGAATTAGCCGTTCGCACCCGAAATCGCATCACGCTCCGCTTGATGCCGTTTTTGATCTGTCTTTTTATTATTGCATTTATTGACCGCGTAAATCTCGGGTTTGCCAAGCTCGAAATGACCGAAGAATTGGATTTTAATCCCGAAATGATCGGTTTCGGCGCGGGCATTTTTTTCATCGGTTATTTTCTTTTCGAGATTCCCGGCTCGCTCTTGGTGGAAACCTGGAGTGCGCGAAAATGGCTGGCGCGAATCATTATTTCGTGGGGAATTATCGCGACCCTGATGGGCTTTATTCAAAACTCGACGCATTTTTACATTGCCCGATTTCTGCTCGGCGCGGCAGAAGCCGGATTTTTTCCGGGCGTGATCGTTTATCTCAGCCATTGGTTTCGCTATCAGGATCGGGCGAAAGCGGTCGCGATGTTTATGGCGGCAATTCCCGTTTCAAACATTTTCGGCGGACCGCTTTCGGGTTTGATCCTTGGTGTCAATTGGTTCGGTTTGGCAGGCTGGCGTTGGGTTTTTATTCTCGAAGGATTTCCGGCAGTAATTTTGGGCATCATCACGATCTTCTTTTTGACCGACCGGCCAAAAGACGCGAAATGGCTCGCCGAAGACGAGCGGGCGTGGATTACCGCCGAACTCGAACGCGAAAAAGAATTCAAAAAATCGAAGCGGAATTTCAGCATTTGGGAAGCCTTTCGCCATCGCAATGTTTTGCTGCTTGCCGCCGGATATTTTTGTGCTGTCACGAGCGCATATGGATTTAATTTCTGGTTACCGACGATCTTAAAAGGTTTATCAGATTATTCTAATTTGCAGGTTTCAGTGATCTCGGCTGTGCCGTATTGTGCCGGATTGCTTGCAATGCTCGTTATCGGATCGTCGTCCGACCGCACACGGGAACGCCGCTGGCACACAGCTTTTTCGCTTCTTGCGGTCAGCGTAGGTTTATTTCTGAGTGCGATCGCTGCTGAAAATGCCGTTCTGGCAATTATGTTCTTTTGCGTGGTGGGCGCGGGACTCTACGGTTATTTGCCCGGATTTTGGGCAATTCCGGTAGCATTTTTGACCGAATCAGCCGCCGCCGCTTCGATCGGATTGATAAATTCCGTCGGCAATTTGGGCGGTTTTGTCGGGCCGTATATCGTCGGGTATTTAAACAACAAAACAAATTCGTTCTACGCGCCGATCATTTATCTTTCCTGCTCGGCTTTGGCGGCGGCGATTTTGATCTTGCTGGTTCAACATTCGGCAAAAACATCTGAAAATTGAAAACAATTACTTTTCACTATTATTTCGTCAAGC
>JANPDZ010000335.1:0-1625 GCA_031431735.1 Acidobacteriota bacterium
TCGAGAATTTTGTCCTCCGGCAAATCAAGCGGCTTTAAGGGGCGGAAAACTCCATTTTTGTAAATTACTTGAATATTTTGAATCATAATGCGCTCAGTTTAGCAGAAACTTGAAATTTTACAAAAATAATTTCGCCAAACCGTTTTCGCAAAAGCCGATTTGTTTATTTTCGCGTCGTTGGCAATCAATTCTAAAAACTAATAATTCTGCGGGTCGTCGGTTGGCAAGCCTTCGTTGGTTGACGCTGTTAAAAGACGCGCATCAGAAGCGAGGAAAATCAGCGCGGGAAGATTTGGCGGATTGTAGCCCGGTATTGGCGAGCAGAGCCGAAGCGAGTTGGATAGCGTCGCCTGCCCGAAGCGGATGAGTTTCGAGAAGTCTTTGCGCTTCGAGCAAAACCGCATCTGACAGTTCGATCATTTCGTAATCGGTTTCAACGAATGAGAGAAAATCGCCGGAGAATTTGCCGTATTCCATCGTCGTAATATTCGCTTCGCGCCGACGGCGATTCATTGCGCTTAAAACTTCGGCGACGCTTAATTTTGTGGTAACAATCCGGTTTCCGTGTGCCGTGTCAAACTCCTGTTCAATCCACGCGCTACCGATTTCGGAAATATGACGTTTGGCTAACGCGCTACTGTCAGCATAATAAGTTTTACTCATCCGCGTGCTTCCCGGTCTTCGTCAATGTAATCGCCCAAAGGCTTTTCGGCGGAAAAAAGTTTTCCGATTCTGCGTCTTTCCTCGTCTGAAAGTTTTTTGGCGTTCGGAAATTTCATCTGACCTGTCAATCCCGCTTCGCGCAAAACTTTGGAAACTTTATCCTGATGCGTTTCTTCGTCGTTTGATATTTCGTCGCGCACGTCAATTTCGACAATTTTATTTTCCGGTAAATCAAGCCGTGTCAGAGGTCGCAATAAACCGTTTTCGTAGATTGCTTGAATATGTTGAGTCATAATTTGTAATTTTATCAGAAATTTACAGTTTCACAAATATTTTGCCACCAAAACCGCCCCGCCGAAAGTTGCAAATAAAATTACGCTGACAAAGGCGTTGGTCGTAAAAAAAGCGGCGTTCATTTTGGATAAATCGTTGGCTTTGACCAAAGTGTGTTGGTAGATGAGCAATCCGCCGACCGCGATTACGCCGGCCAGGGCGAGCCAACCTAAATCAGTGACGGTATAGAGCAGTAGCAAAGCGATAAAGGCTTGAAAGTGAAACATTCTCGCAATCCAGAGCGAGCGTTGGATGCCAAAACGCGCCGGAATCGAGCGCAAACCCGCTTTTCTATCAAATTCAAAATCCTGACAGGCATACATAATGTCAAAACCCGAAGTCCACATCATCACCAAAAGAGAGAGCAAAATCGGCTCAATGTCGTTTAATTCACCCCGCACCGCAATCCAGGCCGCGGTCGGCGAAATTGCCAACGCCCAGCCCAAAATCAAATGGGCAAAGCTCGTAAATCTTTTGGCGTAGCTGTAGCCCAAAACGCTCAAGAGGGCGATGGGTGAGAGGGCAAAGGTCAACCAATTCAAGGAGTAAGCGGCGAGCTCAAACAAGAGGATAGAAGCCATTAAAAACGTCCAGGCGAAGCTCAGAGAGAGTTTTCCGCTCGGTAATTC
>JANPDZ010000336.1:0-14716 GCA_031431735.1 Acidobacteriota bacterium
TCGAGTTGGGCGAAATCGAATCCGCGCTTTGCTCACATCCGTCAATCAAAGACGGAGTTATCGCGGTCAAAGAAAATAACGGCGAGAAAAAATTAGCCGGATATTACACGCTTTCCAACGGCTACAGCCCGACGGCGGGCGAATTGCGCGATTTTCTCAAGCAAAAGCTGCCCGATTTTATGATTCCGACGGTTTTTTGCAACGTCGCCGAATTGTCACTCAATCCGAACGGCAAGATTGACCGTCATCAGTTGCCCACGCCGGAAGAATTGCCGTCTGAAACCGCATTTATCGAGGCAAAAGACGAACTCGAATTGAAACTGATTTGGATTTGGCAAAAAGTTCTCGGACTGAACACGGTGAGCTTGACGGATAACTTTTTTGAATCGGGCGGAAATTCGCTCGTGGCGGTGCGGCTTTTTTCCGAAATCGAAAAAACGCTCGGCTGTCGGCTGCCTCTCGCCGCGCTTTTCAAAGCTCCGACTATCGAACAATTAGCCGGATTGATTCGTCAAGGCGGTTGGAAATCGGAATGGAGTTCGCTCGTCCCGCTGCGTCCGAATGGCAATAAGCTGCCGTTTTTCTGCGTCCACGCGGTTGGCGGAAATGTCCTGGAATACAACGATTTAGCCAATTATTTGGATTCAGACCAGCCTTTTTACGGTTTGCAGGCACTCGGATTGGACGAAAAAACCGAACCGCTCAACGACATCGAAAAAATGGCGGCGGCGTATCTCAAAGAAGTTCGGCAAGTTCAGCCCGCCGGACCATATTATTTGGGCGGACGCTCTTTCGGCGGAACGGTGGCGTATGAAATGGCGCGGCAACTGAAAGAAGAAGGCGAAGAAGTAGCATTGTTGGCAATTTTTGACAGCTATCCGAAAGGCTGGTTGAAACTTTGCACCGAAGCGGAAGCGAAGGAATTCAAAAAGCAGTTTTTGCAGCTTAGAATCAAACGGCATCTGGAGAATTGGAAAAAACTCGGACTGCTCGAAAAAGCCGAATATTTTCTGGTCAAAGCGAATTATAAAAAACGCAAATATAAAAATCTGCTCTGGCGATTGACGCAGAAAATCGGAGTCGGCACGGAAAAATCGGTCAATAACACCATCCGCGACATTGAAGAAATAAATTATCTGGCGATTAAGCAATATACGCCGAAACTTTATGACGGAAGGCTGACGTTTTTCTGTGCGGCGGAAGAAGTTTGCCCCGAAGAAAATCTAACGGGCTGGCGGCGTTTGGCGCAAGGCGGAGTCGAAGTCGTCGAAGTTCCGGGCGATCATCAAACGATGATTAAAGAACCGTTTGTGAAGGATTTAGCGCAGGCACTTGAACGAAGCATCGAAAACGACTGGAGCGCAAGCGTCCCCGCTTGCCGGTGAAGTGAGTAAACGCGAAAACCGCGTTTAGGATGAAATCGAGTTGAACGTGCGGCAAGGCTTTTGCGCCGCAAAAAACGCGACGGATTGCAAATGAGGACGCTTGCGCTCCAGTCAAACGCCCGTTTTTATTGGACTTAAATAAATCGTATGAACTTTTTAGCAACAATTTTTTGGTTTTCGGACTCGCTGAGTGTCGTTAATAATTCGCTTTTTGAATTTTTTAACGGTCTCGCCGGTCGGTCGGTGATTTTCGATAATTTGATGGGCTTGCCTTTGGAAAGCAATCTGGTCAAAGCGGCTTTGATTGGCGCGTGTTTTTTCTACGTCTGGCATCAGAGCGGGACGGAGGCGGAAATTATCGACCGCCGCAGAATCCTTTTAGTTACTTTGCTGGCTTCGTTTTTTGTGATTACAACGACCAAAACTTTGTCGAAAACGGTCTTTTTGCCGCGCCCGTTTATTCAATCGGAGAAGACTTTTCATCTGGAAAATAACCAGTTAGTCGAAAGCCCGCGTCTGCATTATCGAGTGCCTTTGGACGACGAAAATCAGAAAAGTTACAAGGCTCTGAAAAACGGCGAAATCGTCCAAAACGATTTGGGTTCGTTTCCGAGCGACCACGCCGGATTTTATATGACGCTGGCGGCGGGAATTTTAATGGCATCGCGTTCCGTCGGGTTAATCGCTTTTTTCTGGACGTTATTTATTACGCTCGGCAGCCGTGTGATTAGCGGACAGCATTCGCCGCTTGATATCGTCGTCGGTTCGGGCATCGGGGTCGGGATTCTTTATATTTTGCAGTTCGGTTTTGAAAAATGGGGCAAGAAAATCCTTGAGCCGGTGGTTAATTGGACTTTGGCACATTCGGCACTCGCTTCGGCGATTGTGTTTGTTTGTTTATTTGAGGCGGCAAGCACGCTCGAAAATCTGCGGGCGGTGCTGCGGGTCGGAAAAGACATCGTGAAAAGTTTAATCGGAGGATAAGCGAATGCGGAACATTTTGAAAGTCGTTTTATTTGTAATTTTATTTGTCGCCAGCGTCATTTTGAGCGGTCAAAGCCTTGACCAAAAAGGAATGGTTTTGGTCGTTGACGAATCGTATAAGGCAACGGTCATCGGCACAAACAACGACGGATTTACCGTGCCGGACGGGATTTTGTGGAAAGACGGAAAATTGTTTTTGGCGGACGAAGGCGGCTCGGCGGTGCGCGTCTGGAGCAAGCCGGGCGAAGCGCAGACCTTTTGTGATAAAAGTTCGGGAGTTTTATCGCCCGAAGATTTGGTGATCGACAGCAACGGCAACATCTATTTTACCGACGATGACACCGGCGGAGTCTGGAAAACCGACAAAAACGGCAAAACTTTTCAGCTTGCCGGAAAAGACAAAGGTTTAATTTCTACCGAAGCGATTGCAATTTCGTCTTTCGGCACGCTGTTGGTCGGCGACGGCGAATCGCATCAAATTTTCAGCGTCAATCAAAGCGGCGCGGTTTCGGTTTTTCTTGGCGCGGAGTACGGCATCAAAAAGCCCGAAAGTATGGTCTATGACGAAAAAGGAAATCTCTATATCGCCGATAACGACGACAATGTTTTATACCTGCTGACCGGCGACAAAAAACTGCATCGCCCCATCGAAAACCGCGAAGGATTTTCGCCCGAAACGATATGGTATTCAAAAGGCGTGCTTTATATTACCGACAGCCAAAACGGAAAACTTTCCAGCTACACGCCCGAAGAAGGCTTAAAAACCATCGCCGTTTTCGGCGGAAAATTAGGCTCGGTCAACGGCATTACAACCGACGATAAGGGAAGTTTTTATCTTTCGATTCAAACCGATTTAAAGCGCAAGAAAGGTTTTATATTGAAACTTGAAAAGGAATCGTGAATCGGAGCATTTCAAAAAAATAAATTGCCTCCAACAGACGGCGTTAAGCTCACGCACGGGGCTTTATGCCGCCGCCCGTTACACGGGCTAAAACCGATTTTTTACGGCATTTGTTTTTCAAAGACCATTTGTTGAAACAATTCAATTTTTTATCGCAAATCCGAAATCATAAATACCGAACAATCCCCTTTATTTCTGGATACTTCTCACCATTACCACTTTCAAATAGTTGATTATTCGTCAATCAACACTTTACTAATTGACTGATTTCAGATGAAGAAAAACATCTCTATCATTTTTTTTGCAAATTTCTTTATGCTCCTGTCGGGCGTAGCGACGAGTTTGCTGACCGCCTGGTCGTTGGGCGCGGAAGGGCGCGGCGATTTGGCGGTGGTCGTGCTCTATCCGAATGTCGTGGCTTTGCTGTTGGGATTCGGACTCGCACAGGCAAACCGTTTTTTTCTTGCCGCCGAACCCGAAGAAGTTTCGCCGATTTTTTCCAATACGGTAATTTTTGCGGCGGTGATGGGCGTTTTGGCTTTCGGATTGGCGGAATTGGTCGTGCCGTCGCTGGTCGGCGCACGAAGCGAAGCCGTGATGTGGATGGTCAAACTTTATCTTATCAACATTCCGTTAGCTTTGCTTTACGATGTGATGGCGGGAATGTTGGAAGGCTCGCGCCGGTTCAAATGGATTGCTTTTGCCCGCATTTTGTTTTTCGGGATTCAGGCGGCGGTTTATTTTCTGCTTTGGATTTCCAGTGAGTTGACGGTTTTTTCCGCCGCCGTAACGATGATTGCCGCGCAGTTGGCGAATACTTCGGCAGCGGTCATCGGTGTTTTTTTCGCACTGAAACCAAGTTGGAAACCGCATTGGGCAACTTGGAAAAAAACAATTAATTACGGCTTGAAATATCACGTCGGCTCGGTGACATCGTTCACAACTTTGCGTTTAGACCAATTATTGCTCGGCGGAATGGCGACTAATTTAGAAATCGGTTTGTATGTCATCGCGGTTCGGCTTTCGGAAATTACTACTGTTTTGGCTTCTTCGGTAGCCGAAGTTTTGATGCCCGAAATCGCCGCCGCTAAAGAAAATGACCGTTCGACCAAATTGCTGACGCGCAGTATCAGACAAATGTTTGCGGTTTATTTAGTGGCGATTATTCCCGCGCTCTTGATTGCGCCGTGGCTGTTGGAATTTGCTTTCGGAGCAGAATTTGTAGCAGCGGGAAATACGCTCAGAATTTTGCTGGTCGCTTCGATGATGTGGAGCGTCGGCGGAATTGTCATCAGCGGTTTGAACGGCTTCGGTTATCCCGGTTTAAGCACTATCGCCCGTCTGTCGTCTGCGATTGTCACGGTTTTTGCATTGCTTTACTGGCTGCCGAAATACGGAATTGAAGGAGCGGCACTCGCTTCTTTGTTTGGCTACAGCGTGATGCTGGCAGTCGCGCTCTTTTGGCTTTTACAAAAAAAGAATATACGTTTGGGGGAAATCTTTCGCCCGCGTTTGGAAGATTTTCCAATAAAAAAAATTATGTCTATTTTCAAATCGCGCTTCGCACCAAAAGCGGAAATAAATTGTTTTCATCAACTTTTTGAGCATCAGGCGGCAATTCAGCCTGACCGTGCGGCGATTATCTGCAACGAAAGGCATCTGACCTACGGCGAGCTTAACGCCCGCGCCAATCAACTGGCGTGGTATCTGCGCTCGAAAGGGGCGAAACCCGAAACTTTGATTCCGGTTTGTGTTGACCGTTCGCCCGAAATGGCAATCGGGATTCTCGGAATTTTGAAATCGGGCGCGGCGTTTGTGCCGATTGATCCGGCTTATCCGGCTGACCGAATCGAATTTATGCTGGCGGACACAACCGCGCCGTTTATCGTTACTAAATCGAATCTTTTGCCGTCAGCGTCGGCGGAAAAAGTTTTGCTCGATGCGGATTGGGAAAAGATTTCACAAAATCCGACCGACAATCCGCCGACAATCGCCGAACCCGAAAATTTGGCATATGTCATTTACACATCAGGCTCGACGGGCAAACCGAAAGGCGCGATGCTGACACAAGCCAATCTGAAACACTATGTCGAGGCTTTGCAGGCGGAATTTTGCTTGACCGCAGACGACCGATATTTGCATCTCGCTTCAATCGCTTTTTCATCAGCCCGCCGCCATCTGCTTTTCCCGTTGGCTCACGGCGCAAGCGTGGTCATCGCCGACGAAGAACTGCGAATGGACGCTTTGCCGCTTTTCAAATTGATTAAAAAGCAAGCGGTAACAGTTTTCGATGCTGTTCCTTCGTTTCAAAGGTTTTGTCTGAATGCTTTGCTCGAACTCGAAACCGCAGAAAGAAACGAATTATTAAACAACAATCTGCGCCTGATTGTTTCGGCGAGTGAACCGCTTTTGTCGGATATTCCGGCGGTTTGGATGAATGAATTCTGGCATCCGGCAGAGCATCTGCATATGATCGGGCAGACCGAAACGAGCGGGATTATTTCGCTCAATCGCATCGGCAAAGCGGATGTTGCCGGAGCAGTCAAAGCCGTTCCGGTGGGAAATCCGATTGCCAATACGAAAATTTATCTGTTGGACGAAAACCAACAACCTGTTGCTGACGGCGAAGCGGGCGAAATTTATGTTCACGGCAACGGATTAGGGCGCGGATATTTGAATCTGCCCGAATTGACCGCCCAAAAAATTGTCGAAATCACGCTTGCCGACGGAACGACGCAAAAAGTTTGCCGCACCGGAGATTTTGCCAGGATTCTGCCCGACGGACGAATGGAATGTCTCGGCAGACAGGATTTTCAGATTAAAATTCGCGGCAATCGCGTCGAACTTGGCGAAATCGAAGCGTTGCTGATAAGTCATCCAAACGTCAAAGAATGCTCGGTCATCGGGCGCGAAGACGTGCCGGGACAAATCCGTTTGGCGGCTTATCTCGTGCCGCGAAATGATTCCGAATCGCTGATTGACGAATTGCGAACCTTGACCAAAAACGAATTGCCCGATTATATGCAGCCGTCGGCGTTCGTGATTTTGGACGCTCTGCCGCTCACGCCAAACGGCAAAATTGACCGTAAAAATCTACCGCGCCCCGATGAATCGGCGTTTGCGGCGGAAAAAGATTACATTGCGCCGAACAACCAAACCGAAGCAAAAATCGCCGAAATTTATGCCGAAGTTTTAGGTTTGAATCAAGTTGGCACAACCGCCAATTTCTTCGATTTGGGCGGACATTCTTTGCTCGCAACGCAAGCCGTGGCGCGAGTGCGAAAGGCTTTTAAAATTGAAATTCCCATCAGTTCGATTTTTGAAAATCCGACGGTTGCCGAACTAGCCGAAAAAGTCGGGTTTTATCAACCGACGGAAAAAAACCCCGCGGATGAACTCGGAAAAATTGAAAAACCCGTGAATCTGCCGCTTTCGTTTGCTCAACAAAGACTTTGGTTTCTCGCGCAGATGGAAGGCGATTCCGCTGCTTACAATATGAGCGAAACGGTGCGGCTCGAAGGCGATTTGGACGCAGGCTTACTGCATTCCGCCTTGAAAAAAATCGTTGCCCGCCACGAAATTTTGCGGACTTCGTTTATTGCAACTGCCGGAAAACCGTTTCAAGTTATCGGTTCGGCAAACGGCTTTGAATTTTCCTGTGCCGACATTACTTATTTTTCGGCTGACGAAAAAGAAGCCGTAGCACAAAAAATCGTCGCCGAATTTGCGGCGAAACCGTTTGATTTGACTACCGCGCCGCTCTTACGCGCAAAACTAATCACTCTCGACGAAAACGAACATTTATTGCAAATCGTCTTTCATCACATCATCTCCGATGGCTGGTCTGTCGGGCTGTTTCTGAAAGAATTAGGCGAATTTTATCAAGGAAATCTTTTACCCGAGCTTCCGATTCAATATTCGGATTATTCAATTTGGCAGCAAAAATGGCGGAAAACGGATGATTACCAACAGCAATTAGAGTTCTGGAAAAACCAACTGCAAGACGCGCCGCCTTTGCTCGAATTGGCAACGGATTTTCCGCGTCCGTCCGTTCAACGCTATCAAGGCAATCAGCTTTCGGCGTTTGTTTCGTCTGATTTGACCGATAAAATCTATGCTTTCAGCCGTCAGCAAGGCGTTACGCCGTTTATGACTCTGCTTTCCGCTTGGCAACTTTTGATGTGGCGATACAGCGGACAAGAGCAAGTCGTTATCGGCACTCCGATTGCCGGGAGAACTAAAACCGAAATTGAAAATCTGATCGGTTTCTTTGTCAACACGCTGGCAATCAAAGGAGATTTATCAGGCAATCCGACTTTTACGGAATTACTGCAAAGAACAAAAACAATAACTTTGGGCGCATACACCAATCAGGACTTGCCGTTTGAGAAATTGGTCGAAGAACTCAATCCCGAAAGAAGTTTGAGTTACAGTCCGATTTTTCAAGTAATGTTTGCTTTTCAAAATCTGTCGGCAACCGAAAATAAATTGGGCGATTTGAATTTGAGCCGCGTCAAGCTACCGAGTCAAAGTGCAAAATTTGACCTCTCGCTCGATGTCTTTGAAGAAACCAACGGGCTGGAATTTCAACTTGAATACGATGTTGATTTGTTCACTTTGGAAACTGTCCAACAAATGCTCGGCAACTTCCAAACGATTTTAGAATCGGTTGTCGGCAATCCCGAAAATTCTCTGAGCAAAGTTGAATTTTTGACCGAAGGCGAAATGCAGCAGCTTTTAATCGGTTGGAACGATAATCAAGTGGAAATTCCGTCCGTTTGTATGCACCATTTGATTGAAAAACACGCCGCGCAGACTCCGAACAAAACTGCGGTAGTCTGGAATAATGAACGGCTGACTTACGGCGAATTAAACGCGAAAGCCAATCAACTCGCGCATTTTCTGCAAAAACAAGGTGTCAAACCCGATGACATTATCGGAGTTTGCATGGAACGTTCGCTGGAAATGATTGTCGGAATTTTGGGAGTTTTGAAAGCAGGCGGCGCGTATCTCCCGCTCGACCCGAATTATCCGGCGGAACGCTTGCAATATATGACAAACGATGCCGGAGTTTCGATTTTGGTCACGCAGGAAAGTTTGCGGGAAAAGGCGGCGGATTTCGATTTGCAAAAAATTATCTCTCACGATGCGGACTGGTCTTTAATTGCCAATGAACCGGCGCAAAATCCCGAAAGCGCGGTTACGCCCGATAATTTGACTTATATCACTTTTACATCAGGTTCAACCGGAAAATCCAAAGGCGCGTTGATGACACATCGCAACGTGGTCAACATCTTTGCGGCTTGGGAAAAAGATTATCACCTTTCCACCATCGAAAGTCATTTGCAGATGGCGAATTTTTCTTTTGATGTTTTTACCGGAGATGTCATCCGGGCTTTGTGCAACGGCAAAAAATTGGTTTTGTGTCCAACCGAATTACTGCTCGAATCGGACAAGTTGGAAGAATTGATTCGAAACGAAAACATCGAAGCGGCGGAATTCGTGCCGGCAGTGATTCGTCCGATGATCGAGTATTTGGAAGAATCCGGCAAACGGCTTGATTTTATGAAAATGCTGGTTGTCGGCGCGGATGTTTGGCAAATGGCGGAATACCGCCGCTTGAAACGTCTGTGCGGCGAACAAACCCGCGTCATCAGTTCTTACGGCGTAACCGAAGCGACGATTGACAGCACTTATTTCGAGATGACCGAAAAACATTTGAAAGACGAAGGCATCGTGCCAATCGGTCGTCCGTTTGCCAATACGCAAATTTATCTGCTCGACCCGCAGCAAAATCTCATTCCGGCGGGCGTTCCGGGCGAATTATATCTCGGCGGTGACGGTTTGGCGCGTGGTTATTTGAATCGTCCCGAACTAACCAAAGAAAGATTTATCGAATGGATTTCGCCGACGGGCGAATTAAAGAAACTGTATCGAACCGGCGACATTGCGCGTTACCGGCGCGACGGCGTGATTGAAATAATCGGACGCGCCGACCATCAGGTAAAAATTCGCGGTTATCGCATCGAACTCGGAGAAATCGAAACCGTTCTTTCAAATCATACGGAAATCAATGAATGCGTAGTAGTTGCGCGTGAAGACGTTCCCGGCGATAAACGTCTGGTGGCTTATCTGACCATCAAAGGCGAAGAAATAAATGCGGGTGAATTGCGCCGATACATCAAAGAACTTTTGCCCGAATATATGATTCCTACGGCTTTCGTGGTGGTCAAAGAATGGAAATTATCGCCAAATGGCAAGATTGACCGCAAACAGCTTCCCGCGCCCGCCGGAGATTATATCAAGCCGGAAACCGAATACATCGCCCCGCGCACACCGCTCGAAGAAAAAATGGCGGAAATCTGGGCAAATCTGCTTCGGCAGGATCGAGTCGGAATCAACGATAACTTTTTTGATTTAGGCGGTCATTCGTTGCTGGCGACGCAGGTTGTTTCACGATTCAGAGACGTTTTCGGTAAACAAATTCCGCTCAGATTATTGTTTGAAACGCCGACGATTGCCCGTCTAGCCGAACAAATTATTACGCTCAACGGCGCGATAGATAGCGAAAATTCTCTTTATCATAAATCTGATTATCTTGAACCGCCACTCTCGTGCGCTCAACAGAGGCTTTGGTTTTTAGACCAATTCGATTTTGGCAACAGCGTCTATAATTTGCCTGCGGTTTGGAAAATCGAGGGCGAAGTTCAGCCGCAAATGCTCGAAAAAAGCATCAACGAAGTTATCGCCCGCCACGAAATTTTGCGGATGACATTCACGCTTTCGGACGAACAGCCGGTTCAGCTTATCGCCGAATCGCGGCATCTGCCGCTTGAAATCGCGGAATTGAAAGCCGCTGCCGATTTTGAAAATTTTGTTCAGTCGGAAATTAGCCAAACCTTTGATTTGCTAAACGGCGCGTTACTGCGGGCGACGCTGATTCGGCAAGACGGCACTGAACATTTGCTTCTGGTTTTTCATCATTCAATCAGCGACGGCTGGTCAATCGGCTTGTTTTTGAAAGAATTAAGCGAATTTTATCAGGCGCATTTGTCAGACACGTCGGCGGCTTTGCCCGATTTGCCGATTCAGTATTCGGATTACGCGCTCTGGCAACAGGATTGGCTGAAAACCGATGAATACCGCCAACAGCTCGAATTTTGGAAATCACAACTCGCCGATGTTTCTCCGCTTTTAGATTTGGCGACGGATTTTCCGCGTCCATCCGTTCAACGCTATCAAGGCAATCAGCTTTCAGCCGTTGTTTCGTCCGATTTGACCGATAAAATCTACGCTTTCAGCCGTCAGCAAGGCGTTACTCCTTTTATGACTTTGCTTTCTGCGTGGCAACTGCTGATGTGGCGATACAGCGGTCAGGAACAAATCGTCGTCGGCACTCCGATTGCGGGCAGAACCAGAACCGAAACTGAAAATCTGATCGGTCTTTTTATCAATACTTTAGCCATCAAAGGCGACCTTTCGGGCAATCCGACTTTTACGGAATTATTGCAAAGAACGAAAACAATAACTTTGGGCGCATACACCAATCAGGACTTACCGTTTGAAAAATTGGTCGAAGAACTCAATCCCGAAAGAAGTTTGAGTTACAGTCCGATTTTTCAGGTAATGTTTGCTTTTCAAAATTCGGCGGCGGCGCAAGAAAAATTGGGCGATTTGCCATTAGAAAGAGTCAAACTGCCGAGTCAAAGTGCAAAATTCGACCTCTCGCTTGATGTTTTTGAGGAAACCGGCGGATTAACACTGTGGATCGAGTATGATACCGAATTATTTACCGCAGAAACCGCCGAAAAAATGCTGGTGCAATATCAAAACATTCTCAATGCGTTGATTTATCGGTCCGCCGGTCGTTTGAGCGAAATGGTCGAATTTGACGTTAGACAAACCGAATTTACCGCGATTTCAGCCAAACAAATCGCTGCTAGCGATTTTATTCCGCTGAGAACGCCGACGGAAAAATTTGTCGCGCAAATTTGGTCAAATCTTCTCAGCCAAAAAGAAATCGGCGGAAAAAGCGATTTCTTCGATTTGGGCGGACATTCTTTGCTGGCATTGAAAGTTGTCATCCGGCTCAGGGCGCATTTTGATTTGGAAATCCCTTTGCGGAAAATTTTTGAGCATTCGACCGTTGAATCTTTATCGGCAAAAATTGACCAAATGCAATCGGAAAAAGAAACCGCCGAACTCGAAAGGCTTTTAGCAGAATTGGAAAACTTCTCCGAAGAAGAAGCACAGCGATTGATTGCTCAGCAATCAAATTCCGCTTACGCCCTGCAAAAATAAAGTCAGAAGCGTCTGCACTAAGTAAGAAGAATTTAATAAAGTAACCCACCAAAATAAAGGTAGAAGATTGCACCTGAACAATTACCTAAGCAGGTTAGCATAAGTTTTGCGACATTTTGCTCTTCGTTCAGAGTCCAAACTTCAGTTTGCTTGCCCGCCGCGCTTCGCTGGCGGTTTCACGGCTTGTGCGTGGACTCTAAACGAAAACATAATATCTCATTACTTTTGGTCTGGTGCTTACTTGTCGAAAGCACCCTTGCTGACGCGCGCGCCTTCTGCCTTTCTACTCAAAATGCTTAGTGGGTTACTTTATTTTCAGTCTGTTACTAAGGGATGAGGGATGAATAAGAATGATTTATTCATCCCTCATCCCATTGCGCTCAATATCCCGCCCGTAGGCGCAGACGGTTCTGACCTATAAATTTTTGGAAATTTCGCGTGATTGATTGTTTAGTAAGGCAAATAAGTTGTTTATACGCCCAAAATGAAGATTCTCTTTTACAATTACCAAGGCAAAGTCAGCGGGGCGGAGCGCGTCATTTTACTGATTTTAAAACGTCTTAACCGCGAACAGTTCGAGCCGCTGATGGTTTGCCCGAAAGTTGACACGATGTTTTCCGAAACGGAAAAACTCGGCGTTCCGTCCTACGCGATTGACCAATTTGAAGCAAAATTTACGCTCCGCCCCGACAAATTACTCTTTTATTTTTTGTCATTTATCAAAATCATCCGGCAATTACGCTCCGAAATTAAAAAAAATCAGCCGGATTTGATTCACGCCAACACGGTTCGTTCCGGTTTAGTAGCAACAACGGCGGGCATCGGGCTAAAAATTCCGATTGTCTGGCATCTGCACGACGAATTGCCAAGCCATCCGCTCAGTTCGCTGATTCGTTTGTTCGCGCTCGGCTTCAAAAAAACAAAACTGCTGCCCGTTTCACATGCCACCGGCAAAAGTTTTCGCGGACGAATTTTGCAGAAATTCGGCAAACATCTGTTTGAAAAAGTGGTTCATAACGGCATTGAATTGGAAAAATTTGAAATCAACCGAACGTTTCGCCCAAAAATTAGGGCGGAGTTCGGCTTGGACGAAAATGCTCTGGTGATGGGCATTATCGGACAAATCACGCCGCGCAAAGGGCAGTTCGAATTGATTGAAATCTTTGCCGAAACAAGCAAACTTTTGCCTGACTCGATTCTGCTCGTGGTCGGCTCGCCGATTTTTAATCAGGACGAGCTTTATCTGGAAAAATTAAAGGAAACAGCAAAAAGTCTGGGACTCGAAAACCGCGTCAAATTTATCGGTTCGCGCAACGATGTTCCGGCGGTGATGCAGTCGCTCGATTTTGTCGTTATCAATTCGAGGAGCGAAGCACTCGTTCTCGTCGCGCTCGAAGCCATGGCGGGCGGAACTCCGATAATCGCCACCGATGTCGGCGGCACGACGGAAATCGTCGAACACCGAAAAAGCGGCTGGATTGTTCCTTTCGGCGATAAAAAAGCCTTGATTGAAGCCATTAGAACTCTCGGAAACGATGCCGAATTGCGCCGCAAATTTGCTGGAAGAGGCAAAGAAATCGCCGCCGAACGGCTTAACGCTGATCATTTTATCGGTCAGATAGAAGATTTTTACAAGCAATGCGTTTTGGCGGAAAAACCGGATGCCGCCAACGATTTAGCAATTCAAAATTAAGGAGAAGTGATGTCAAAAATTGCTGTAGTTCACGATTATTTTATTCAGATGGGCGGAGCTGAAAAAGTCGCCGAAGAAATCCACAAACTTTTTCCGAATGCGCCGATGTTCACCACAGTTGATAAACGCACGGAAGTCCCGACCGTTTTGCAAAACGCGCCGGTTCACACTTCGTTTATGCAAAATTTGCCTGGCATCAAGACAAAATTTCGGCAATATTTCGCGCTTTATCCGTTGGCGATTGAAAGCCTCGACTTAAAGAATTTCGATTTGATTTTGAGCAGCACTTCGGGCTATGCCAAAGGCGTGCGAAAAAAACGCGGCGCGATTCATATTTGCTACTGTCATACACCGATGCGCTGGGTTTGGCGATACGACGATTACGCCGCACGCGAACAATTTAGCGGGTTGAAACGCTTTCTTTTGCCGCCGATTTTGTCGGGACTGCGGCGTTGGGATTTGCGGGCGGCGGAGCAGCCGGATTTTTATATCGCCAATTCTCAAAACATCGCCAATCGAATTAAAGAAATTTACGGGCGCGAAGCCGTAGTCATTCCGCCGCCGATTGATGTCAAAAGATTTTCGGCAAACGAGCCGGACGAAGATTTTTATCTCGTTTTGTCGCGGCTGGTCAGTTACAAAAAAATTGATTTGGCAGTCGAAGCCTGTAAGAAATTAAATCGCCGTTTGGTCGTTATAGGCGACGGACCCGACAGAAAAAGATTGGAAAAACTAGCCGGAAAACAAACCGAATTTCTCGGTCGTCAATCAGACGAGGTAGTTACCAGATACGCCAGTCGCTGCCGTGCCCTGCTGTTTGCCGGCGAAGAAGATTTCGGAATGGTGCCGCTGGAAATCAATGCTTCGGGTCGTCCGGTGATTGCCTTTCGCGCCGGCGGAGCTTTAGAAACGGTTATCGAAAATAAAACCGGCGTATTTTTTGATAAACCCTCGGTAGATTCGCTGGAATCAGCAATCGAAAATTTCGAGGCTTTAACGTGGAATCGGCAGAAATTGAGACAACACGCCGAACGATTCGACACCGAAATATTTAGCCAAAAAGTCAGTAATTTTCTCCAAAAAGTTGCGCCCGCCTCTTGTTTGGAGGAAATTCGGGAAACAAAACAAAAATTGGTTTTTGGTGTGCCAAAATCGCAAGTTGCCTGAAGTTCTCTGCGGAGCAAGTCAGAACGAGGAGCGGTAGCGACTCGCTCAAACTTACTCAACCTCAGTCCTGAGTTGAGAAAAAATAGTTTTTAAACACAGATGGACACAGATTATTTGGATTTTCACAGATGATTTTCAAAAATTAAATTCCAAAATATCGGTGTCTATCATGTTTTTATCCGTGTGAATTTGTGTTAAAAACCTCCTTATTTTCAACTCAGGATTCGGATTTACTCGAATGTGAGCGAGTCGCTACCGCTCCTCGTTCTGACTTTTTAAGTTGCG
>JANPDZ010000337.1:0-4898 GCA_031431735.1 Acidobacteriota bacterium
TGCTTGGTGGAAATAACCTCGCACTTTTGATTATCAAAAGACGAACTGTAAATGTCCATAATTAAATGGCTTTGCTATCATTCGATTGAAATATCACACAAATTCTCTCTGTTGGGAAATTTCCACCCAGCACCACTAGCGGAAAAACTTACCTTAGTAATCGTGAAGCGTTCTTTATAAAAAGCGAAGCTACTTATCGAACGCTTGATGAAAAGTATGAAATGACTGTATATCAAATAATGACAATGAACGATGGTAATACATACACGCTTACCTTTAGAGCGTTAACAGAAGAGTTTGATGAGAATTTTCCAATCTTCAAGTTTATCGCATCTAGTTTTGTTATTCGCCCGACGGAAATTACAGTTCCAAAAGAAAACATTCAAAGGAAATCAAAGACACCAGTAAGCAGGAAAAAAACTTAAAATTATGGGAATGCTCAATCTCAAAGAATCCGAACAAATTGAAGCTGAACAAGAAGAACAAAAGAACAACAGCGGAAATAGAAATATGATTATTATTATTTGTGTCGTTGTAGCTTTAAATTACGCGTTGTTTATTTTCGACCCGATGACAGGCGACCTTATTATAAAAAATACTTTAATCGGCAAGTTTGTAGATGTATTAGCCACAGCAACGGCATTGTTGTTTTTTCCCGTAATTATTTCGCTAATTGCGAAAATTTTTACGCACAAATGGCAATATGTTTTTGGAGTGGTTTTCTTGATTAGTCTGCTTCTTAATTTTGCTGGACGTTTTTCAAGATAAAGTGAAACAGAAGTTGCGCGAAGATAACGCCGCATCGACCAATTCAATGGACGTGAGGGCGAAACAGCGACTTTGTTATTTGGCTTGTCCGTTAAACTCAAATGGGCTTGGCAACGGTTTCGCCCCAAGTCAAATCCACCGTTGGCTACCTCATGTTGACTGTTATGCTATTCTCTTTATGGAGGTAGAATATGAGTCAAACTCTTGAGGCAACTTTTGACGGGCAAGTTTTTCGTCCCGTCGAAACAGTTGAGTTACAGCCCAACACGCGAGTTCAGCTTGTTGTTACTGTGAGAGGTTCGTCGGAAGAAAAACCGAAATCGTTTCTTCGCACGGCTCGTTCTTTGAAACTGCAAGGACCGAAAGATTGGTCTTCGCGGATTGACGATTATCTTTATGGCGAAGCGAACATTGACGACGAGTAAAGTTTTTCTGGACACGGCTTACGCTATTGCATTGTCCGTCGAATCAGATGAGCATCACGAACGCGCCGAAGAATTAGCCGAACAGTTAGAAGCCGAACAGACGCGCCTTGTAACAACGCGGGCGATTTTGTTGGAAATTGGAAACGCTCTCTCGAAGAAGCGTTATCGCAAAGCCGCCGTTGAACTTCTTGATGCACTTGAGCAAGACCCGCAAGTTGAGATTGTTCCGCTTTCGGAAGAACTTTTCGAGCAGGCATTAAAGTTGTTTCGCAACCGACCCGATAAACAATGGGGTTTGATTGATTGTGTTTCGTTTATAGTAATGCAAGAACGCGGGCTAACAGAGGCGTTGACGACTGACGAACATTATGAACAAGCAGGCTTTTGCGCATTGTTACTGGACGAATAATAACGGTAGCAGCCAACATTTCAATTGTTATTATTTTTCCGAATCCAATATCTTCTGCAGATCGTTTTCATCCAAAGTATAAACCGTGCTGCAAAATCCGCAGGTCATTGAGGCTCCGCGGTCTTCTTCGAGCATTGCCGCGACCTCTTTTTTCCCGAGTGAGGAGATCAACTGAACAGCGCGTTCAAACGAACAATTGCATGCAAATTTGACTTCCTTTTCGCCCAAGATCTCATAATCAATAATGCCGAGCATCATTTTTAAAAGATCTTCGGCGGTCGCACCTTCTTTGATCGCGCTTGTCAATTGCGGCGCGTGCAGAATCGTGTCTTCGATCATCACAGCGATGTTCGGATCGGCAGTCGGGAGCATCTGAATCATCACGCCGCCCGCGCAGGTCACGAACGGTTCTTCCGGCTGAAGCAGAACGCCGAGCAGAACGGCGGACGGAATTTGTTCCGATTTCATCAAATAATGCGCGAAATCTTCGGCAATTTCGCCGGATTCGATCTTTACCGAACCAATATAAGGCTCGCGGTGCAGACCGAGCTCAAAGCCCGATTCGCGTGTGACGATGAACATTCCTTTGCCGATAATTCCCGCCACATCAAAATTGCCGTTATTTCGCAGCGGCAATTCGGCAAGCGGATTTTTTATGTATCCGCGTACTTTACCATCGGCAAGAGCTTCGGTTACAATTCCTTCTACTGAACCATTGGATTCAATTTTCACGGTCAAGCGGTCAAAGTCTTTAAGGCTCGACCCCAAAAGAAGTGTCCCCGTTAAAACACGCCCCAGCGCGACGGAAGCCGTCGGTGATGTTTGATGCCGGCGTACGGCTTCGCGCACAGTCTCGGTCGTAATTGCTGCCATTACTCTGACAGTTGCGTCAGCGGCTAAACCGTGAATAAGTTTGTCCATAGATTACAGTTTCGGAAATTTGGGCACGAAAAGTCAAAGGTGAAATAGTTCCAAGTTCCAAGTTTCAAGTTCCAAATTACTCCAATCGACTTGGAACTTGGAACTTGAAACTTGGAACTTGAAATTTGAAATTTTTTTTCAAACGCGAAAACTTAAGGAATTACTTTAAGTTACGCGCTATTTGGGTAAATTTTTTGTGAACGGCACAATATATTGTGTATTTTTCTATTGACAAGCGGATTTAAGTTAGGGTATATTTCAATTCGCTCAGGAACAAATACAAACTCTGCTTCTTGAGCAAATACCAAAAGTATTACTACTGCGCCCGCATTTCAGAATGCACTAGAAAAGAGTAAAATTAAATAAATAAATCAATTATGTCTTTATAAAGACATCGAGGAGAGTTGAGCAAATATGAGTACAGTCTTTGAGCCTGTCGGAGTGGGCGAGTTTGTCGCCAAAAATGGAAAATCGAACGGAAACGGCACGGGAACTTCCCTCAAACGCGAAGAAAAAGCGCCGGGGTTGAACGCTCAAAAAGTTATCGGCAAACGCTATTCATTGAAAGATTTGAACGGCGAACCGCTCGAAATGTGGGGCGACATTGTGCGCCGCGTCGTCGGTCACGTTTCAAAGGCCGAAACCGATTCGGTCAAACGCGATTATTTCTACGATTCGATGATGGAAGTAATGCTCAACCGTGAATTTGTACCGAACACGCCTTGTTTAGTTAATGCCGGAAAACCCAAAGGACAGCTCGCCGCCTGTTTCGTTTTGAATGTTCCCGATTCGATTCAAGGAATTATGGAACACGCGCAAAATGTTGCAATTATTCATCAAACAGGGGGCGGCACGGGAATGACATATGAATTTCTGCGCCCCGCCGGTTCGATGGTCAATTCGACACGCGGTGTTGCTTCCGGTCCCGTAAGTTTCATGAACATCGTCAACGGCACGACCGAAGTCGTCAAACAAGGCGGCGTCCGGCGCGGCGCAAATATGGGAATTTTGTCAGTAATTCATCCGGACGTTTTGCGCTTTATCCATGCCAAAAACGATCAGCATTCATTGACCAATTTCAATATCTCCGTGACCGTCACCGACAAATTTATGCAGGCGGTAGATAAAAAGGAATGGTTTCAGACCGAATTTGACGGTGAAATGTGGACGCAAACCATTTTTGATGCTGTGACCGGCACAGATTATGTCGTTTACCGCCGTCCGAACGGCGAAACCGCGACATTTGCCGACAAACTCGCTTTTGAAACTGCCGATCTGTCTGACTGCACGATCGAAAATCCGCCCGCTCCCGGCTTTATCTATGCGCCCGACATCTGGAATCGCGTGATCGCTTCGGCGCATAAATACGCCGAACCGGGAATCATCTATATTGACGAAGTTAATCGTCATAACCATATGATCTCTTCGATGGGACCGATTCATGCCTGTAATCCTTGCGTGACCGCCGAAACCTTGGTATCAGTCGCGGACGGACACGGCAATGTGTCAATAAAAGAACTCGCCGAGTCGGGCAAGGACGTTCCCGTTTATGCGTTAAATGAGCGCGGTCAAATCGTTGTTCGTATGATGCGTAATCCGCGAGTTACCGGACACAAAGCAGTTTATAAAGTTACTTTGGACGACGGCTCGGTCATCAGAGCAACCGCCAATCATAAACTTTTAATCAGAGGCGGCGGCTATAAACAAGTTGACGAATTGCAAAAGGGCGACAGTCTGCACATTATGACGCGCTTTCACGCTTCGCTCAAAGATTTGTTTCCTACTGCTAATTCTCGCTCGCAAGACTATATTTGGTTAAATAACGGCGGACAGACGACTAACAAAGCCGAACATCGGATTATCGCGCAGTTTCACCAAAATTTGGAATATATTCCGTCAGGTCATGTCGTTCATCATAAAGACTTTAATGCTCAAAATAATAGTCCCGAAAACTTGCAAATTATGACCGTGCAACAGCATGACCGTCTTCACGGAGACTTGATGAAAGGTGCTAATAATCCGATGGTTCGCGCTCAAACCGAATGGAGCGCGAAAAAATGGGCAGATTATCGCCAAAATATGTCTAACGCTGTCAGTGGTGAAAAAAATAGTAGGTTTAGCGGATTCAGCAACGAAGATTTAAAGACTTGTGCGCTGGAATTGACCAAGCAGTTAGGACGCAGATTTTCGGCAAAAGAATGGGCAAATTATGCAGGTGAACGCGGATTGCCGACACAATTTTCCAAATGGCGCAATGATCATCTGGGCGGTTTGCTTGGTTTGTCAAAATGGGCGACGGCGGAGTTAGGTTTGGAACACGCCGACAAAGACCCGCGTTCCGTTGGGCTTTATTTGGATTTGACGGCGCAAGGTTA
>JANPDZ010000338.1:0-15811 GCA_031431735.1 Acidobacteriota bacterium
GTCGCGGTTTTCGGCTCGATCTTGATTGTTCAGCAAATTTGTTCGGACGGCGAAAGCAATTGGGTTGAAGGCTTGCAATTGCTCTCGGTTTACGCGATTCTCGGCATTTTGTTTTACTATTTGCCGGACGCTCATCACGCGGTGAGCGAAACTTTGGGCGGCGCAATCCCTGCACACTAATATAATGTATGATTTGGAATTTCGAGGAGGATTGAAAATCCAAAATCCAAAATCCAAAATCCAAAATTGAAATGGCTTGGATAAAAACAATTCCGTTTGATGATGCGGACACAAAACTACAAGAAATATTGATAAAGACGCGAAGTGCCTATCCGCAGGAATATGCGAGTCCCGCGCCGAAAGCGAGTTCGATCAACGAATCAATAGTTGATTCGCACACGTTGATTCCTGACGCGCTTTACCACGCTTTTTCGACATTCAGCGCGGTGATGTCGCCCGATCTGCCGCTCGAACGTCGTCAGCACGAAATGATTGCGACAATCGTTTCAGCCGCCAACGATTGTTTTTACTGACTCGAATCTCACGCAGAGTTTCTGCGTCGGGTGACATTGGATGATGATTTGATCGCGGCTTTGCGGGTTGATTATAAAACCGCGCCGATTACCGAAGCCGAACGTGTGATGTGCGATTATGTTGTGCAATTGACAATGGACGCAACGAAGATTCATCCCGGCTATCACGAAAATCTGCGTGCCGCCGGTTTTGATGATACGGCGATTTTGCAGATCACGCTGATTGCTTCGTGGTTTAATTACATCAATCGTGTGGCAGACGCGCTTGGAGTCGGGCGCGAGTAAAATGTTTTATGAAAAGAATTTGTGTTTTTTGCGGCTCATATAACGCCGCGCCATTCGGCGCAGTTCATCATAAACAAGCGGAAAAAGTTGCTCAAGCGCAACCTCGCCCGCCTTTGCTCCAATCAACAATGTAGTTCGGTTATCTGATGCGAAGCGTCATTCATCATTTGTTCCGGTTGGGACTTTTTGCTAGACGGAGTAAAAATCAAATATCGAAAATATAAATTTTTTTCTGCTCAATGTCCGTTTTGCTTTCAAAATCTCGTTTATTATAGTAGGGAAGCAAATCAAACTGCTCCCCAAAGAATTTTTTCGGAAAGAGAGGAAAAATATATGAAAAAAATGATGTTGAATTTAGCGGGGATTATGTTATTGGTCGGGTTTATGAGTCTTGCGACGGTTTCAGCCAAAGCCGAAAATCTGGCGAGTTATGGTTCAAACAACATAATTGAAACAAATGTTTTGTCAACTTTGGAAGAGCAGGATTTTGATTTGGTCAACAACACAGGCTTGGTTTTTGTCACGCTTAATGTCTCGCCGAACGACGATAATAATTGGGGACCAGATCTTCTCGGGCGTGACGTTCTTGCGAGTGGCGAAACCGTCGAATTCACTTTCGACCCGAGCAAAGTTACTTATTGGGATTTGCTCTTGGTAGACGACGACGGAAGCTCTCACGAATTGCATAAAGTCAATTTGAAAGAGATTAAAACCATCGAACTTTATTCCAAAGACGGAAAAGTCACCTCAATTTCCTATTAAGCAGGTGAGCATAAGTAATCAAGTATTTTGCTTCGTTCAGAGTCCAAACTTTAGTTTGATTGCCCGCCGCGCTTCGCTGGCGGGCACACGCTAAAGCGTGAACTCTGAACGAAGAACAAAATGTCGCAAAACTTATGCTCACCTGTTTAAGTTTGATTATTGACCAAAATTAAGAAAAATGGAAAGAGTTTTCTCTTTCCATTTTTTGCTTTAAAGTGGCGGAATGTCTAAAATTTCAACAGATTACAATGAAAGCAGATTTAATCATTCACAATGCCCAACTCATAACTTGTGCTTCAAACGGCAAAGCCAAAAAAGAGGCGCAAATGCAGGATTTAGGCATTATCGAAAACGGCGCGGTTGCAGTTGTTGATGGAAAAATCGTGGCGGTTGGCAAATCCGCAGATATTTTGCGCGAATATTCAAGCGAAAATACGATTGACGCAACCGGCAAGGTTGTTTCTCCCGGTTTTGTCGAATGTCATACGCACATCGTTTTTGCGGGAAATCGGCTCAACGAATTCGAGCTCAAGATCAAAGGTGCGGATTATCTCGAAATCTTGAAATCGGGCGGCGGAATTATCTCAACCGTTCGCCAAACCCGCGAAGCAAGTTTAGGTGAATTAATCGAACAAAGCCGCAAGCGTCTTGATAAAATGCTCGCGCTCGGCATCACCACCGCCGAAGTCAAAACAGGTTACGGACTCGACACGGAAACCGAACTGAAAATGCTTGAAGCAATTTTTGAATTGGACAAAACCCATCCGATTGATTTGATCCCGACATTTTTGCCAGCGCACGCCATACCGATTGCGGATTTCCGATTGCGGAATGCGGATTGGTCAGATGAAGAAATTGCCGATTTATACACAGATTTGATATGCGAAGAAATGTTGCCAAAGGCAAAGCAAACTCTCGACTCTCGACTCTCGACTCTCGACTGTTTTGTGGATGTTTTTTGTGAACGGAACGCTTTCAATTTGGAACAATCACGAAAGGTACTGGAAAAGGCAAAATCGCTCGGTTTTGGAATCAAAGCACATGTTGACGAATTTACAAATCTCGGCGGCGCACGGATGGCAATTTCTCTCGGCGCGACCTCGATTGATCATCTCGATGCTATTTCCGATGAAGAAATCGCACTTTTAGCAGAATCCGAAACAATCGGAGTCATCACGCCGACCGTCAATTTTAATTTCGGTTCAAGCAAATTTGCCGACGCGCGAAAATTAATTGATGTGGGCTGCGCCGTCGCGCTTTCGACCGATTACAATCCGGGCAGTGCGCCGTGTCCGTCGTTGCCGAATGCGATGGCAATCGCTTGCCGTTATCAAAAACTTCTGCCTTCGGAAGCCTTCAACGCCGCGACCATAAACGCCGCATTTGCCGTTGGCTTGGGCGAAAATATCGGTTCAATCGAAGCCGGAAAGCAAGCTGATATTATAATGTTTGATTCAAAAGATTTTCGGGAGATTGCCTACGAATTCGGCGGAAATTTGGTTGAAAAAGTTATCAAAAAAGGTAAAATCATCGTGAGGTGAAAATATGACCGCAGTTCCGATAAAAAAATACACGCTTGAAGAATACTTTGAACTCGACCGCAACGCCGAAGGTAGTTTTGAATATTTCAACGGAGAGGTTTTTGAAATGAGTGGAGTTTCCGTAAATCACGCGACAATCGAAATGAATCTCGCTGAAATAATAAATCCAATTGCCAGAAAAAAAGGTTGCCGCGCTTTTCCCGCCAATTTACGCATTAGAGTTCCGACAATTCCGCCATATCGTTATCCTGATTTGTCGGTTGTTTGCGGCGGAGCGGGTTTTGAAAAAATCAGCGGATTACAATGTTTGATAAATCCTCTCTTAATCGTCGAAGTTCTTTCCGATTCGACCGAAAAATTTGACCGTGGCGAAAAATTTCGACAATACAAACTTATCGAAACCTTCCGCGAATATTTGCTGATTGAACAAAACGCCAAAAATATTACGCTTTTTCAAAAACATAGCGACCGCTTTTGGCTTCAGAGCGATTATATCGAGGGTGAAACGCTTCATATAACCACGTTGGATTTTGATTTAAGTGTGGACGAAGTTTATCAAGGCGTTGATTTTACGACAATAACGGAATGAACGAAATTATTTTAGATGGTGAAAACCTGACCTTTGAGCAGACGGTCGCGGTTGCTTACGGCAAACCGAACGAGCCGCGTGTTGTTTTATCGGAAAAAGCCAAAGAAAATGTCAATCGGGCGGCGGATGCTGTGCAGATATTGCTCGAACGCGGTGAAATTGCTTACGGCATTACGACCGGATTCGGCGCGTTCAAGGACAAGATAATTTCGCGTGAAGAGGTCGAAAAACTTCAAAGAAATATCGTCATCAGCCACGCCGTCGGTGTCGGAAATCCGTTTGATATTCCAACTGTCAGGGCGATTATGCTGATTCGTGCCAACACTTTAGCTCGGGGTTTTTCGGGAATTCGGCTTGAAACTTTAGAGTTGTTACTCGAATTCTTGAATCGGGGCATTCATCCGATCATTCCTGAAAAAGGAAGTCTCGGCGCGAGCGGTGATTTGGCTCCGCTCGCGCATATGGCTTGCGTTTTGATCGGTGAGGGCGAAACCGAATTTAAAGGCGAAACACTTTGGGCAAAAGATGCGCTCTTAAAAGCTGGTTTGAAGCCGATAAAGCTTGCCGCCAAAGAAGGTTTGGCTTTGACGAACGGCACGACTATTATGACCGCAGTTGGATTGCTTGAAACTCATAAAGCCAAAAGACTCGCCGAATTGGCGGATCTTTCGGGTTGTTTGAGTTTGGAAGCACTAAACGGCACGACACTCGCTTTTGACGCGCGCATTCACGCCCTTCGTCCGCATCCGCGCCAGATTCATTGTGCCGAAAATTTGCGTGAAATCCTGCAGGGAAGCGAATTTACCCGCAAGTTTGATTCGTCGAATGTGCAAGATGCCTACACTTTGCGATGTATTCCGCAAGTTCACGGCGCGTGTCGCGATGCCGTCGCTTACGCCGATTGGTTGGTAAAACTGGAACTCAACTCGGTGACTGACAATCCTCTTATTTTTGTTAGCGACACGGAGACCGAAACCCGACTCGAAGATAAAATCTCCGTGTCTCCGTGTCCCCGCGTCTCCGCGTCCAAAATTGAAGTTATAAGCGGCGGGAATTTTCACGGTGAACCACTTGCGCTGGCGTTTGATTATTTGGCAATTGCGCTTTCCGAACTCGGAAACATCAGCGAACGCAGGCTGATGCGATTGACCGATGAATCTTCTAACTCTCACGTTCTGCCGGCGTTTTTGACCGAAAACGGCGGATTGAATTCGGGGTTTATGATCGTTCAATACACGGCCGCCGCGCTTTGCACCGAAAATAAGATCCTCGCGCATCCGGCATCGGTTGATACGATTCCGACTTCGGCAAATGTCGAAGACCATGTTTCGATGGGCGCGACTTCTGCGCTCAAACTTCGGCAAATCGCCGAAAATCTTGAACAGATACTCGCGCTTGAACTCTTTGCCGCCGCGCAAGGCATTGATTTTCGTAAAAAACGGATCGGCGCTGACAAAAAACTCGGGCAAAAAACTCAACCGGTTTATGATAAGATCCGCGAATACGTCCCGTTTATCGAGGAAGATACGCTGATGTATCCGCACATCAAAGTCGTCAAAAATCTGATCCGAGAAATTGTTTGACGATAAGTAATGCGTCAATAAATAGTTACAGCAAACAGTTTACGGTCAAACTATTTTTTGCCCGCGAAATACGCTAAAAACAAAACAAAAGAAAATTGAAAATAAATTGAATTGAATTTCTTTTTTTCGCGCCATTTCGCGTATGCGCGCGGGCAAAATTCTTTTTCTTAACTTTTTACTGACCGATTATCACGATAAAACTTGAAATCTAGACAAATCTGGAATAAATTGCTAAAAGTCCGACATTTAAGAGATGACAAACTTGTGCAAGGAAAAAGTTGAAGTGCAATCATCAAAAGTTTTGGCAAATGCCCAAAAATCTTTGGTCGGACAATGTGTCGCGGTGTTGCGGCAGGGAATTGATTTGATTGAAAATCTGGACGACGTGGTTTTTTCACAGGTCGAAGCCGTTGGAAAATCAAGCGTCGGCACACATTTTCGGCATAATCTCGATTTTGTGACAAATTTTCTGCGTGGATTGGAAACCGAGAAATTCGATTATAATCGGCGCGAAAGAAATTTGCAGGTTGAAACAAATCGTCAATTGGCGGTTTCGCGGTTTCGTGACGCGATTGCTAAACTCGAAAATTTACCGCCCGAAATGCTCGTAAAAAAGATTTTGGTTCGTTCGGAAACTATCGAATCTTTGTGTTGCGAATCTTCGGCAATGCGTGAACTGGAATTTTTGCAAAGTCATACAATTCATCATTACGCATTGATCGAGGCAAAATTAGTATTGTTCGGTTATAAAGTTCCGGCCGGTTTTGGTGTTGCGCCTTCAACTCTTGAATTTTGGAAAAGCCAAACGGCTTAGAAGTTTAGGAGAAAAAAATGAATATTTTGAGTTGGGTCTTTCGGATTATTGTCGCAATTATTTTATTGCAAACTTTGTTTTTCAAATTTACGGGCGCTGACGAATCGAAGTATATTTTTACGACTCTGATGGGCGAATCGGAAGCGGTCGGACGCATTGGTTCGGGCGTTGTTGAATTGATTGCGGTCATTTTGCTTTTGATCCCTTCGACGACCTGGCTTGGTGCACTGCTTGCCTTAGGAACGATTTCGGGCGCGATTTTCAGCCATTTGACCAAACTCGGGATCGTTGTCAAAGATGATGGCGGTTTGTTATTCGGTTTGGCGATCGTCGTTTTAATATTGAGTTTGGCAGTTCTTTTAATTCATCGCACGGAAATTCCGTTTTTCGGGCAAATGTTTTTTCTGAAGCAGAACACTGAACGGTAACGTTGTGCTAATATTGCAGTTTTATCAATGACTTTTCTTTGGCAGATTTTGGAAAAACGCCGATGGCTGTGGGCTCTTGGCGTTTTTCTGTTTTTATTGACGGTGTATTATTTCTGCTTCAATCTCTTTCAAACCGAAAACTTTGAAATGTTGAAAAGCGGAATTTTCGCGCCGCAAAATATCAAAGTCGAAAATTTTTCTGCCCTTGCGTTGTTTTTTATTTTTGCCGCGGCAACTTTAATTAGCGAAGATTTGGCGTGCATCGGTGCGGGCGTTTTAGCTTCGCAAGGCAAAATCAGTTTGACTTTGGCGATTTCAAGCTGTGCTTTCGGCATTTTTGTCGGGGATATTTTGCTGTTTCTTGCCGGACGTTTTCTCGGACGCAAAGCCTTAAAAATAAAATTTATCAGTTTTTTTATCTCCGAAAAATCATTTGAAAAGAGTTCCAATTGGCTCGAACGCCAGGGAATGAAAACGGTTTTTATCAGCCGTTTTATTTTCGGTCTCCGATTGCCGCTTTATTTTGCTGCCGGTGTTTTGAAAACTTCGTTTTGGCGATTTACTCTTTATTTTTCAATCGCCGTTGCAATTTGGACACCGATTTTGGTTGGATCAACGGCTTGGCTTGGCTCGGAAATAGTAAAAAATTCGCTGTTCAATCAAAATTTATGGCTCGGTTTGATACTTTTAATCGTCGTTTTATATTTTTCAATCAGAATTCTGCAACAACTTCTGACGTGGAAAGGCAGACGAATTCTGTGGGGAAAGATAAGGCGCCGATTCTTATGGGAATTTTGGTCGTTGCGAGTGTTTTATATTCCGGTGGTGATTTATATCGCTTGGCTTGCCGTCAAGTTTCGCAGTTTGACTGTTTTCACATGCGCGAATCCGGCGATTCCGGCGGGCGGTTTTGTCGGTGAATCGAAAGAGGAAATTCTGCAGGGTTTGTATCAATCTGATGCCGCCAAGCCATTCTTATTAAAACACTTATATTTACCGGACAATTGTTCTGCCGAAGCGAATCTGCAAAAAGCAACTGATTTTATGTCGGAAAACGGCTTGGAGTTTCCGATTGTCCTAAAACCCGATGTCGGCGAACGCGGTTTTGGTGTGCAAATTGCTAATTCGTTTGTTGAATTAGCAGAAAACCTTTCTGCTTCAAAAGAAAACCTGATCTTGCAGGAATTTGCGGGCGGAGAAGAAACAAGCGTTTTTTATTATCGGTATCCGAAAGCAGAAAAAGGCAAGATTTTTGCCATCACCGAAAAGCGTTTTCCGCGGGTTACGGGCGATGGCAAATCAACTCTCGAAGAGTTGATTTTACAAGATAAACGAGCGATTTGCCTTGCAAAAAGCTATCTCGAACGCAACAGCGAATGGCTTGAAACAATTCCCGAAGAAGGCGCAGAAGTTCAGATCATTGACATCGGAACACATTCACGCGGCGCGATTTTTCTCGACGGCGGCTGGATGAAAACGGATGTTTTGGAAGCTAGAATTGACGAAATTTGCCGTGGATTCAAAGGTTTTTATTTCGGCAGATTTGATATTCGCGTCAATTCATTTGCGGATTTTGCAGAAGCAGTAAATTTCAAAATAATCGAATTAAACGGAGTCACAAGCGAGGCGACGAGCATTTACGATCCACAATATTCATTGTTTGACGTCTATAAAATCTTATTTCGACAATGGAAAATCGCTTTTGAAATCGGCGCAGAAAATAAAGAACGCGGCGCAAAACCAACAAGAATCAGCGATTTAATAAAACTTGTTTTCGGCAAACAAATCCAAAATCCGCAATCCAAAATCCAAAATCCAAAATGTGTGTAATTTTTCTTGCTTACCAACAACATTCAGATTATCCGTTAATTCTACTTGCAAATCGCGATGAATTTTACGCACGTCCGACCGCCAAAGCGCATTTTTGGGAAGATGCGCCGGAAGTTTTTGCCGGCCGAGACCTTGTATTTGGCGGAACCTGGCTCGGAATCACAAAGTCTGGACGATTCGCCGCCGTCACCAATTACCGCGACCCGTTTGCGCCGAAAGGCAAAGTTTCACGCGGCGATTTGGTCAGCAATTTTTTGAAAACGAACGATTCGGTCAAAAAATATTTAGAGAAAATTCAAAAAAAGGCATCTGATTATTCGGGATTTAATCTTCTTGTTGGAGAAATGAACGGTCAAATCAACCAAATCGGCTATTTTTCAAACCGCGAGGATCGAATAAGAATTCTCGAAAAAGGAATTTACGGTTTAAGCAATCATCTTCTTGATACGCCGTGGCCTAAGGTGCACAAAGGGAAAGCTAAATTGGCGCGGCTTTTGGGAACGAAAGAAATAAAAAATGACAAACTTATTGAAATATTGAGCGACAAAACGCTGGCTGAGGACGAAGAATTACCCGATACAGGAATTGGTTACGAGCGCGAAAAACTGCTTTCGGCGATTTTTATCGAAACGCCTGTTTACGGAACTCGTTCGTCAAGTCTGGTTTTAATAGACAAATATTTTGAAATTACTTTGGACGAACTCACCTATTATTAGATTTTTTGTTTCAATCGAATGATTTTGTTTTGACGGCAGAAAGCGTTATAATGCCTTGACTGAAGGGTGTTTTAACAGGAAAAGATAATTTTATGAATTTTAAAAAAATAAGAGCATTTATTTTGTGTATGGTTTCATTGCTGTTAATAAACCAAATTCAAGTTTTCGGTCAAACCGCAAATTTTCGCTTTGTTTTGGAAGAACGATTGGCAAAAGCGGAAATTTACCGAAATAATAAAAAGACGACCGGAATAAGACTCGAAGAAGTCTGCGATGTTGACAATGATGTGGTTGCTGAACGTGTTTTCCGAGACTACGGTGCGATATTTATTGCCGGAACCGGTGTTCGTTTTCCGGTAAAATGTGTTTTTGCCAACGATTCGGAAGTTCTGCAGTATCAGTCAACGGCAAATCCGAGGTCGCAAAATATCGGCGGTACAACGATTGAATTACAGGAACCGGCGATGAATGCGCTGCTCGAAGCTATTGCCGAAGCAAAGAAAAAAAATCTGCGAATAACTCCGCGCGGCGGTTCAATTTCGGCGCGGCGTTCCTATCAGGAAACGGTTAATCTCTGGTTTTCAAGATTTAATCCCGGTTTGGCACATTGGACCGGCAAAGGAAAAATTTCCCGCCGCGAAGCGGAAATGGTTAAAGGTTGGGGCACTCAAAAACAGGTCGCGCAGGTTCTCGAATGGGAAAAAAAAGGCTATTATTTCAGCACGGATTTTAGCAAATCAATTCTTTATTCAGTTGCCGCACCGGGCGCATCGCAACATATTTTTATGCTGGCTTTGGATGTCGAACAATTTGGAAACAAAGCTGTTAGAGATATTTTAGCGAAACACGGCTGGTTTCAAACCGTGAAAAGCGATTTGCCGCATTTTACATATTTAGGCGTTGAAGAAAGCAGTTTACCGGCTCTCGGATTAAAATCTGTCAATGTCAGCGGACAAAAATTTTGGATACCGAACCTTGAGCCGAAATGAAAACCCAAGTGATTTCAACAATTATTTCAACTGCTGATTCACATTGGAGGTTATTGCTGATTTGCTTTGGAGGTTAAGAAAGGTCAACTGACTCCAACGCGCATCGAAGCGATTATAGATTGGAGCTTGTAACTGCTAAACAAAGGAACTTGAATATGTTTCCAGCAAAATTCTTAAAACGTCCGATGCCGCGCTACTCTCAAGGTTTATTCTTGGTTGTTCCGCTAATCCAAGACCTTATTTTGCAGGTTGACGCAGATGGTAAATCTGTTCTTTTTCAAGAAGCTACAATCAATCAAACGCTTGTCTTTACCTTTTGCAACAAGTTCGGTTGCCCGATATTGAGTTTGATTGTGCGGAATTCTTCGGCGTATTTCACAACAGGCTTTATGTATAGATTATACAGTAGGTTACAAGAAATATACAACATCGCAAGCGGTTTCCTCTCAGACCAAATTTGCGACGCGTTAAATTATGGTCTGAGTCTCCAACCGCTAAACAATCAATTCAAATTTGTGAGGTTTATCTGATGAATTGCCCAAATTGTAAAGAGCCAAACGACAATGAAGGTGTCTTTTGTGTAAATTGTGGCACTAATATTACTTCAAATTCGGCAACTAACATCCCGCCGCCGACACAGCAATATCAGAGTTTGCCGAATCAGAATTTTGAGACTTTGCCCTCGATTGAAACAGCATATGTTCAGCAACCAAATTTTTATCCGGCAATTTCTAATGTGGGCGAACAACCTGTAAAGAAAAGTAGCAAAAAATTTGTCTGGATTGGTTTAATCGTTGTTCTATTTTTGTTAGTGGGCAGTATCGGCGGGGCGATTTACTTCATCAAACAACAAGCTGTAACTGCTGAAGTTTTGCCTGACCATCTCGGAATGTTTGTGCAAAACTCAGATAAAAATGCCGTTGCCGAAATCAGCCACCAAGATTATTCGAGTGCTTTGAAGGCAAAAGACGATTTGATGAAAAGTGACGCGCTTCCGGTGGCTGAGAATAAACCGAATTTAATTTTGTATTCGGATAGCAAAGATATTTCGCTTAACGATTTGAAATTAGTGCAACTTGATACGATAAAAGAGGATGGGAGTTTGAAACAAATAAACTTTCAAGCTTCGCCCGTCGAAGGAAAACCTGCCATGAAAAGGCTTCGCATACCGGACGGACTTGCCAACGGGAAATATGCCTTTGCGCTTTTTGAAGGTTTTTTGGATGATGGCAAACATATATTTTGGGCATTTCAAGTAAAAAACGCAGAAAAAAGCGATAATGGCGATTTGGCAAAAGCGATTACAATTTTGCCAAAACCAACGCCGTCGCCAACGCCTTTGCCAAAGTCGTCGCCGAAGTTACCGTTACAAAATAATTCTTATAAGACTGTTAAAAGAATCAATGTAAATCCCATCCCAAACTCGGTTGCGCCCTCTATGGAACGTCGGTATGCGCCGAATGAGAGAAACATAATTGTAGCTGAGAAGCCTGGTCAAAGGAGAAGGAATTGATAATGCAGTTTGAGCCGGATGTCAAATTCTTTATAGTAACGACGGATATAAAGTTTTCGTTCAGAGTCCAAACTTTAGTTTGAAAAAAACGCCGCGCTTCGCTGGCGGTTGACAAACTAAAGTTTGGACTCTGAACGAAGACAAAAACACCAGATAATTTTTAAATTGCTCTACTTAATTACCCAACTTGGCGCGGAGTTATCGGATTAAAAACCGTTTATGTCAGCGGACAAAAATTTTGGATACCGAATCTTGATTAACAGATCAATTCGTAGGTGAAATGAGATGAATTGCCCGAAATGCAACAACCAAAATGATGATACAAATGTATTTTGTATCAATTGTGGTGAAACATTTCTGACTTCTGCAAATCTTCAGCAAACGATGCTGTCACCGATGCCAGCACCCGAAACCTTGATGCCGACGCAGATTTTTCAATCGTTGGGTAATCAAACACCGGATTATCAATCTGATCCGACAGTTTTTGCGCCGCATCCGAATTTTAATCAATCAAACGCGAATTACAATCAATCAAACGCGAATTTTAACCCTTCGTTGGTTGGTTTTAATCCCTCGATCCCGTTCATTCCGCCGCAACCTCCGCCGAAAAGCCGTTTAGGTTTATGGCTTGGTTTGGGAGTTCTGCTGTTGCTTTTAATTGGCGGCGGAATTGTTGCGGCGGTTTTTCTGATTAATAAACCCGTTAGTTCAACTGAAATGTTACCCGATCATCTTGGAATGTTTTTTCAAAACAGCGACAAAACTTCGGTTGAAGAGTTAAAAAAACAGGATTTTACAAACGGGCTTGAAGGCACAGACAAACTTCTTAAAGATGATGCGATGCCGACGCTCGAAAGCAAACCGAATCTGATTCTTTATTCCGACGGCAAAGATATTCCTTTGAGCGATTTAAAATTGATCCAACTCGATTCAATAAAAACCGACGGCACGATGAAGCAGATTGATTACAAAGCAACGCCCGTTGAAGGAAAACCCGAAATGAAACGCCTTTGGGTTGCTGAAAATTTAGCCAAAGGAAAATATGCGTTTGCTTTAATTGACGGTTCTTTTGACGATGGAAAGCACAAATTTTGGGCGTTTCAAGTCAAAACTTCGGATAAAACAGACAACGCCAATCTTGTCAAAGAAACGAATGTTTCGATAAAAAATAAATCAAATAAATCCGATTCCAAAAATACGAATGCCAACACCGATACTGAAGTAGCAAAGGTGACACCGACGCCGAAACCGGTGATTGCGCCGCCGGTCGGCGCACGTTCAGCTTACTCGGTGACAAATAACGTGGTTGTTCGCGCCGCGCCCGGACTTGGTGCTCAAAAAGTCAACAGTCTCAGACGCGGGCAGAGAGTTTATATTCTCGGTTATTCGTCAAACTACGATTATTGGAACGGTTTAGAGGGAAATTGGGCTAATATTCAAACCGAAAGCGGACAGCGTGGTTGGGTTTTTTCACCGCTTCTCCGCTAATAATTTTTTAGAAAATAATGAAAATCATCAAACAAATCATTTTTGTCGCACTATTTTTTTCGGTCGGTATTTTATCGGCTTGTTGGTCAGACCAAACTTCAAATGGAACCCGGAGTACCAGTACGCCAACAAGTTCTCCGACAACTTCGAGTAGCTCAACGCCAAACTCAAGCGTTAATCAACCTAAAAACAATAATTCGGGAGATTCAAATAACAAAGTGACCAATAGCCCAACCCCACCGCCTAAAAGCGGCGGTTTTCAAGGAAATGTGCCGGGCAATTTTCAGATGCCGACCGATGAGGTGGGACAAATAATTCTCAAAGATTATGGGGCAATGTTTGTCGCCAAAGGTGTGACGCCGCCGGGCGTGGTTGTTTTCAAAAACGAAGCGGAAGTTTCGGCTTTTCAATCGGGCGTTCAAAAATCTAAGGAAAATATCGGCGGAATCTCGATCGAATTGCAAACTCCCGCGATGAACGCGCTCAAAGAAGCCATCACCGAAGCAAAAGGGAAAAATCTTTCCATTAAACCCAAAAATGCCGATTCATCTAAACGAAGTTATCAGCAGGTTCTTGTTAATTGGGCAAGCCGTGTAAATCCCGGACTTGTTCATTGGGTTGGCAAAGGAAAACTAAAGCAGTCAGAAGCCCAAAGAATAAAAGCTTTGTCACCTGTTGAACAAATTACGGAGATTTTCAAACTCGAAGCTCAGGGAATGTTTTTCTCCGCAGATTTATCAAAATCCATAAAGTATTCGGTCGCTCCGGCGGGCACTTCGCAACACCTTTCGATGTTGGCGCTCGATGTCGCGGAAAATGCCAATGCTGCCGTCCGCGAGGTTTTGGCGCGTCATGGTTGGTTTCAGACGGTTGTTTCAGATCTGCCGCATTTCACATATTTGGGCGTTCAGGAAAGTGAACTTTCAAATCTCGGATTGAAAAAAGTATCAGACGGCGGACGAACTTATTGGATACCGAATATTTAAAAAGAGCTAAGCAGGTGAGCATAAGAAACAAGGCATTTTGTATTTCGTATTGAGTCCCGACTTTAGTCGGCTAAACCGCCGCGCTTCGCTGGCGGGAACACGCTGAAGCGTGAACTCAGAACATTAGAAAACTTAAAAATTGCTCTACTTATTAGAACAATTTTTAAATTTTCCAGCGTTTGTAGTTCTGCCTTCAGGCGGTTTTAGTTTGAGTATTCAGATATTTAATTATTTACAAAACTTGAGTTGACGACACTCTAAGACCGCCTCAAGGCGGAACTACAAACATTTGACGAAATACCGGATAACTTAAAAATTGCTCTACTTATTTTGTTTGAAGGAAAGGCCGGTTATTTGAGATTTTGAGCGAATTACAGCGAGCTGTAATATGTTCCGAAAAATCGAACTTTGTCGAATTTTCAACCGTAAGACTTGATGTTCTTGGAATAAATATCAGGAAGGAAAATTAAATGTTTTGTCCAAATTGCGGTGCAAATAATTCTACCGAACAGAAATTCTGCCGTTCGTGCGGCTTGAGTTTGGAAAAAACTGCCGAATCTTTGCTCGAACAAATTCCGTCTGCCCAAAGTGCGAAATTGTTAAAACGCGAAAGAAATCTGGAAAAATTCGGCAACATCGCTTTCGGCGGCTTCGGGCTTGTTATTTTGACCGGAATCGGCGCAATTATTTATTTGATTTTCACAAAAATGATTTTGACCGGTGAAAGCGTTTTTGGTGGGGTTCTGTTAACCGCATTTATGATTTTTGCGGCGTTATCGCTGACTTATGTCGTTTTCAACGAGGATTTGAAGGAAAGAAAACAAAAAGCACATCCGGGTTTGAAAAATGAATTGACGGAAAAAAGAGAAACAGGAAAACTTTTGGAGAATCCGCCTTTTGAGCCAATCGGGGGCGTGACGGAAAATTCAACCGAATTGCTTCACGTCGAACGAAAAACGCGCAAATTTGAATGAGTTTGCATCAGCAGCAAAATTTTCTTGCAAAGCTTTATACAAACGCGGAACTTCGCCGCGATTTTTTGTCTGAGCCAAATATTATCGGCGCAGAAAACAATTTGAACGAGCAGGAAATCGCCGAAATTGCCGAAATAATGCCCGAGGATTTAAACTTTTTCGCCGATTCGCTCTTTTGGAAACGGCTGCGCGAGGTCGAAAAGTTTCTGCCAATCACGCAAAGAGTTTTGGGCGAAGATTTTACAACTCTATTCCGCGAATTTGCACAGAGCTATAATCCGCAGACGGTCAAAAAACATCTGGAAGATTCGTTTGAATTTTCTAAGTATTTACAAAAACAAGAAGTTTCTGAATTTGTGAAAAATGTGTTGAAATTTGAGCAATCGAAACTCTTATTTTTCGGTTACGGCAGACGATTTGTTTTTTGTAAACTGGATTTTGATATTCGGAAAATTAACCACAAAGACACAGAAACACTGGGGTTAAATTTGAAAAAAAGAAAAACGATCGCCGTTTGGTCAAGAATCGGGAGGAAAACCAAACATTTTTTTATATAAATCTGATGTTACTCAGAATTGGTTTTTAGACTGTTTCAACAGGCTTTCCGCGCTTCGCGGCGATTAGCCACGTCCATTTATGCATTAGTATCTACACAAGTTTTTGCGACCGGATTTCAGCCTCGAAGAGGCGCAATATGATAGCCTAGCGCATCGCGCTAGGTCAAAAGTCGCCTCCATACTAAGCCCTGAAAGGGCGCAATCGGCGGATGTCGCCCTTTCA
>JANPDZ010000339.1:0-3056 GCA_031431735.1 Acidobacteriota bacterium
CGCCTCGCGCAGAGACTCCGGCAACTGCAATCGAAAATACAGCAAAAACTATCAGAACAATTATAATAATTTTTTTGATATTACTGCGTTTAGGAGCAAATTGCGGTTGTTGGTCGGATACGCTCATATATTCTTTAAGCCAATTTTCAAATATTAAATTGAAGGATCGTCGGCTTTTGCCGGACGGTTTTCTTCGGTGGATTTGGTCGTGCCGAGCGTTGAATCAAAATAAAAATGACGATTTCCGGTTGCTTGAATTCCTTCAGAAACCTGTGGGTCGGCATTGACTGAATAAGACGATGGTTTGGTCGCGGATTGTTCTTCAACCTTCATCGTAAAAGTATAACCGTTGACAACCGGACTTTGTCCCGCAAACTTCTCGTCGAGTTGGACGGATTTGATAAGTTCATCAAAATTAGCGGCAAATTTGCCCTGATGTTTAGAAGCATATTGCGCTTGCAGAGTTTTGATAGTTTGAATTGACTGCGCGGCGGTCGTTTCGTTGCCGCTTCTGACCATTGACTGCCACGCGGGAACACCGACACCGATCAGAAGCGCGATGATCGCGATCACAATCATCAGCTCAATAAGGTTAAAACCGGCTTGTTTTTTTGAATTTCGGCGTAAATTTTTCATATTTCTTCTTTAGACTTCCTCCGAACCTTACTCACGAATCTTTCGCCGAAAGGTTGCAAATTAATTGATAATTCAATTTATATCACAAATCAAATGACGAATGAAAATTAAATTTCAAACTAAATACTCTGTAAAATAAGTTTTCTGATATTTTTTAACGCCGAGAGCGCCGAGAACGCAGAGGAGATATTTAACAATCATCCTGTAAATTTAATAAAAAACTCTGCGTCCCCTGCGCTCTCGGCGTTTATACGGTTTTGTGCAATAAGTCAGAACGGGGAGCGGTAGCGACTCGCTTGCTTGACCCACTCACTACCGTTCGGGGTTGTGCAATAAGTCAGAACGGGGAGCGGTAGCGACTCGCTTGCTTGACCCACTCACTACCGTTCGGGGTTCTGACTTTTAAAACGGGGAGCGGTAGCGACTCGCTTGCTTGACCCACTCACTACCGTTCGGGGTTCTGACTTTTAAAAACAGGTCAGCAAAATGTCGCAAAACTTATGCTCGCCTGCTTATCTTCAAAATAATTCACGGAACTTTTCGGCCGAATTTGAGTCTAATAAATTGAAATAAAACTTTTTAATGCGCAAAAGGCATCAAATCCTGTAAAATAGATTTGGCATGTCTGTTCTTCAAACTAACAAGATGAGAGATTGGATCATTAACGAAACCGAAACCGCGACCCAAACAATTGCGCCGATTTTTGACGCCAACGAAAAGATAGAGCGCCTGCAAACGACGATCGAACGCGTCATCAAAGGCAAATCCGAAACCGTCAAGCTCGCGCTCGTCGCGCTGCTGGCAAAAGGACATCTCCTGATCGAAGACGTTCCCGGTATCGGTAAGACAACGCTTGCCAATGCGCTCGCGCGCGCACTTGACTTGACCTTTCAGCGCGTTCAATTTACTTCAGACCTTTTGCCGTCGGATGTCATCGGGCTTTCGATTTATAATCAGCAAGCCGGCGATTTTGAATGGAGACCGGGACCGATTTTCGCCAATATCGTGCTGGCTGACGAAATTAACCGTGCGACGCCGAAAACTCAATCCGCGCTGCTCGAAGCGATGGCTGAAGAACAAGTCACGATCGAAGGCGTTTCGCGCCGTTTGCCGAAGCCGTTTATGGTCATCGCGACGCAAAATCCGGCGGAACATCACGGCACATACCCGCTGCCCGAATCGCAGCTTGACCGGTTTATGCTTCGTCTGCACGTCGGCTATCCAAGCAAAACGGACGAACGCGACATTTTACGTGACCGTGAGCGTAAAAATCCGCTCGAATTTGTGCGTCCCGCAATGACCGAAGCCGATGTGTTGGAATTGCAGCGCCTTGTTTCGGAAGTTCGTGTTGATGAAGTGTTAATTGATTATCTTTTGAATGTGGTCGAACAAACTCGCGAAAACGAAACGATCGAACTCGGCATCAGCCCGCGCGGAACGCTCTCGCTTTTCCGTTCGGCACAGGCCTTAGCGTTGATCGAAGGACGCGATTTCTGCATCGCCGACGACATCAAACGAATGATCCTGCCGGTTTTTGCGCACCGCATTATCGTCAATTCACGTTCGACCAATCTGAAACATAAAACCCGCGAAGCCGAAGAGATCTTGCACGAAATTTTGCAGAAAACGGAAGTGCCGATTTAGAGAATTTCAACAAGTCAGAACCCTGAGCGGTAGCGACGGGTTTGTTCGAGTGAATCAAAAACCCGTCGCTACCGCTCAGGGTTCTGACTTGTTCTTTAAGTGGAAACGGTATAAGAGAGAAAATCAGAATCATCAGCGCGGAAAAAGCGCGGCCATTTGATGAAAGAGCGTATAACAAAATCGAAATGAGTATGACAAATGAAAGAATAATCGAAGTCGAAGTTACGCCGGAAGATTTGGAAAAAATGCGAACTGAAGGGATTGCCGAAGAAGATTTGCCGCATCTCGGAGTAAAGCGTTATCGTCCCGCACGTCATATTATCAAAAACAAAGTAATGATTTTGTTGGACGCGGACATTGTTGAGCATTTCAAAGAACACGACGAAGATTCATATCAAGCACAAATTAACCGTAAACTTCGGCAAATTGTGGAAAGTGAAAAAACAGAAACTTTAACTCATGTTACGCAATTTTTGAATTTTAGCCCGCGTAGCGGGTGTCAGCGTGTAGCCCGTAGCGCGAGCTACGGGGAGCGATGCAAAAGATTTGTTGAAGCCCGTGAAGACGGGTGACAGAAGCGGAATCTGTCGCTATCTCCGATAGCTAATCAATGATCGTTATCATTCCCGTAGCTCGCGCCATTAGTATCTACACAAGTCTAAAAGGCTTGTTTTCAGCCTCGAAGAGGCGAAATATAATAGCCCAATGCGGAGCGTTGGGTGGCGGACGGCAAATTTTCAAGCCCTGCAAGGGCGACATCCGCCGATTGCGCCCTT
>JANPDZ010000340.1:0-20549 GCA_031431735.1 Acidobacteriota bacterium
TTTATTACCAAAATGCCAAATCCGCTAAGTTTAGAAGTTAATATAAAACTCTTATCAACTTTGGTTCGCGCTTTCTTGGTGGCAAAATCTAATTTTCGAGAAATTTCTTCGTGGGGTAGTTTATTAAATTTCTTTTACTTAACAACGAACAAATTTATTTCAAAAATGGATTGACGCGCGGTTTTTGCCATTCCGCAACCATTTTCTGAAATTCGTTGATTTGTCCGTCGGTAAAAAACTTTTTGGAAATCTTCCAGATGTGTTCCCAATCAATATCAAAATTCAATGTCAAAACTTGTAAATCGCGTTCATAAAAAATTATTTTATTAAATTTGGCTTTCTGATAAAGGTCAATAATTGCATCAAATCGCATCAAAATAAGTCCGCGAACAGTCGCAATCGGATACAAACCTTCGCTAAAATTATAGACGGTTGTTTCGTGTTCCTTGACATAATCAAACAAAGAGTTCGAGGTTTTCAGAAAATCAATCTGCATTCCTTCAAACTCGGCGTTGGTGAAATTTACGTCTTTATTCGTTACTTTGACATAGCCGATAATTTTTTCCAATTCTTTGACTGAAATTAGAATGTCGAGATCTTTTGTATTGCGGTCTTGAATGTAAGCAAGATAGGCGATACCGCCGACAATGCAGAAATCAACCTGTAATTCTTCCAACAAATTCAGAAATTTTATGACCAATTCGGGCAACATATCATAATCAATCTTAAAACCATTCTTCCAATTTTGGATATTAAAAGCGTTTGCGTCATAAATGGATTGGCAAATCGCTAATTGATGCGTTCGGGCGGCAAAGGTCGGTTCGATAAATGGATAATTTCGCATCTTTTAACCTCAATTTTAACACATTTCTGCCTTAGAAGTTGTTTAAAGAGTCATCCGGCGAATGATTAAAACAAAGATTTTGCCCACGAAACACACAAAATAAACGAAAAGTAAAACAAAAAGAATTTCTTTTTTTCGTGTTATTCGTGTATGCGCGTGGGCAAAAATTATTAAAGCAATCCGATTTCCTGCAAATCGGTGATTGGTTCGTCAAATGAGCAAGAGCCGAATGAAACAACGCTTTTCTGGCGCACGAAACCGAGTTGCCAGGTCGTCAGAAAATAATCGCCGTGCCACGCGACGCCGTTGTCCGTAAATTCAAAACTCTCTTCAAATTCGTCTTCGAGAATCTCTTCCAGAATGATCGGCTTAAATCCGGCGCGGGCAAATCCGGTCGCTAAAAATAGATTCAGAAAACCGTTCATCGTTCCGCGCGGCGCGTTGGCTTCATACGTCAGCGGTCGGAAACAGCGTAGCGGATGATGCAGTCCGGCGGTTGCCTTGAACGGCACGTTTGCCGCCAGACACGTGCGGATAAAGCGAATAATTGTCCGTGTCGAAGGAAATTCGTTCGCCGTAATGCCGCCGGTGCGAAGTTTGGCGCGTTGTCCTTGAATGGCTATTGCAGTGATCAGATCGGCGAGGCGTTCATCGGTCGGAACCTCAAAATAAGCCGTCAGAAAATTTGGCAGAGCCTTGACCGTATTTTCGATTTTCGATTCGGTATTGGCGCGAACTTCCAATGTGTCGCAGATTACGCCCGGCGCATTTTTCGCGTTAAAATCTTCGATCTGCCGGATCGTCTGGTAAATATCCTCGCCCGCCAGCACGCTCAAACGCCACGCATCTCTTCCGCCGCGCGAGATAAACTCCTGTGCGCTTTCGAAAAATTCGTCGAGCCGAGCCGCGGGCACGACAAAGCGACCGAGCATCCAGTTGTAATTACTGTTTCGGTAAGTTGCGTAATTGATCACGGCTTCGGGCATCGAAATCTGCGAAGGCGGGAAAAGTCCGGCGTAATCAATAATTTCGGCAAGCAATGTGCGAACCGATTCGTTCGGGGTTTCAGTCATTTTCGGCAATCAAATTAAAACGATTCTGTCTTTCAGGAAACTCTACGTCTTGATAAAGTTCCAATAATTCGAGTTCGCAGTCAAGCGAAGCAAGGCGGAATTTATTGTCAATCGAATTAAATTCACGATTGAGCCAATTATTTTCGTCCTGTTTGATAAATTGCGTGACGTGCGGACGATCTTGGGCAATCAAAATATATTCGGTAAAACTTGGGATAGATTTGTAGTATGTAAATTTATATCCACGATCAAATTCAGCGGTTGAATCAGACAAAATTTCAACAATGAGCGACGGATTGACGAGTAATTCCTGCTTTCCGAGCGTTTCAAATTCGGTTTTGCCACACAACGCCGATAAATCAGGGTAACGATAGGGTGGGTAAGCCGGAATTTTCAAACGCATATCCGAAAGAAAGACACGGCAAGATTTTCCTTGAAGTTTCGAGCGAAGAGCAAAATAACCGTTTCCTTGAATCCGGTCGTGGTTACTGCTTGCTCCGGCGAGCGTGAAAATATGTCCGTCCCAAAATTCAATCTTTTCTTCGCTTTCATGGTCGAGTTCGAGATATTCTTCGAGCGTATATTTTAATTTCTCTTGCGGTAACATACACTACATCATAAAATTCTTTTTGAGTTTTTGCCAAACCTCGAAATATTCGCTCTGGAGCTCGGAAGTCTCCATCGCAAAGCGCGTCGGGCGAATGATGTAGCGCGATTCGAGCATAAACGCCATCGTGCCCGACAATTTTTGCGGTTTTAAATCTGCATTGCTCGCTTTTTCAAACGCATCAAGGTCAGGTCCATGTGCGCTCATACAGTTATGAAGCGAACCGCCGCCCGCGACAAACCCTTCTTCTTTGGCGTCGTATTGCCCATAGCACAAACCCATATATTCCGACATATAATTGCGGTGATACCACGGCGGACGAAACGTGTTTTCGGCAACGAGCCAACGGTCGGGAAAGATCGCGAAATCGCAATTGGCGACACCCGTTTCGCCTGACTGAGAAGTCAGAACCGTAAAAATGCTCGGGTCAGGATGGTCAAACGAAATGCTTCCGATTGTGTTAAATCTCCGCAAATCGTATTTGTAAGGCGCGTAATTTCCGTGCCAACCGACAACATCAAGCGGCGAACTGCTGATTTCACAGCTCCAAAGATTTCCGCCGAATTTTGCGGTCAGTTCAAATTCGCCTTCGCGGTCTTCGAACCACGCGACCGGCGTTTCAAAATCCCGCGCATTCGCCAAACCGTTCGCGCCGATCGGTCCGAGATCCGGCAGCCGAAACTGCGCGCCGTAGTTTTCGCAAATATAGCCGCGCGCTTCGCCGTCAGGCAATTCGACGCGGAATTTCAACCCGCGCGGCAAAACCGCGATATCACCCGCGCCGATTTCCAAAATGCCTAATTCGGTCAAAAAACGAACGCGATTTTTCTCGGCGACAACAAGCATTTCGCCGTCGGCATTGTAGAAAAATCTGTCCGTCATCTGCTTGTTACAGGCGAAAATATGAATCGCAATTCCGACTTGCGCGAAAAGGTCGCCGTTTCCCGCAATCGTCGTGATGCCTTGGGCAAAATCGGTTTCCGTTTCGGGCATCGGCAACGGATTCCAGCGCAGTTGATTCGGCGTCACCGGTAATTCCGCGAAACTGCTTTGCCAGCGTCCGTTATCAATTTGCACAAAAGGCTTATGCAAAACCGACGGGCGAATGCGATACGTCCAAGTCCGTTTGTTAAATGAGCGCGGCACGGTCAAAGCCGTTCCCGAAAACTGTTCGGCGTAAAGCCCGAGCGGTGCTTTCTGCGGCGAATTCCGTCCAACCGGTAATGCGCCCACAACTGCTTCGGTCGCAAATTCATTGCCGAATCCGCTATTGTATTTGAATTGTTCTTTGCTGGTCGTCGGTGTCATTTTATAGCTCGTCTTTCCCCTGAACTTGTTTCAAATAAGCCAGCGTATTATTGCCTAATCGAAAAGATGTTTCTAAAACATCGTCTATTCTATTAATTTCTTTATAATCAGCATCAACTCTATTGTCCAAAAGTCTTTTCCCATTTTCTCCAATACTTTTATAAGTCCCACCTATAGCAATAAAAGCATTCCAGACTTGTTGATGTGCAGGTTTGTTTTCTGAAAACATGAAATCGTTACTTCTATTCTCAAGGAACTTTTTAGCTTTATGATAAATTGAGTAGTAAAGACGACTAATAGCAGAGCGTTTTGAGGCTTCATCATCTCTTAGACGCAATTCTTCCGCTAAATCTTTGTATGTGTTCCAATCGAAAAGCATTAGACAAATTTTAAGGTAATGTTCAGTTTGCAATCTGCTCTGTCCATATTCTCAAGCCACCATTCTTCATCAAATTTTTCTAAAAGCGGCAAGGCTTCTTTAGCTGATAATTCAGTTAAAATAAAAACCCAAAGTTCAGAAGATTCCGGAAAGTCAGGCTCGTAAGATACTTTCAGAGCAAGTCTTTGATTGTTTCCAAAATACTGTGAAACCTTATTTGGTATTTCTTCAAGTAATGAAATTAAGAACCGATTTTTCAAAAGAAAACTTTTAACACCTTCAGATTCGGCGATTTCATACTTTTGAGATAAAGAATCAAGTTTTTCATCAATTACTTTTGTTTGACCTCTGGCAATTTGTTCTCTTGAAAGCGATTGGTCCTCCGTAATTCCAGAAGAATAATCAAAAGAGTGAGGTGTATTTTTGTATTCTTGAGTTTCTCGTGGTGATGGAAAATTCTGTCCAAAAGCTTCTCTGTTAGATTTTTTTAATACTTGCTTATTTTTAACAATGTTGAATTGAGAATTTTCTCCTAAAGTTGAAATTATCATTATTTGCTTTCCTCCTCTCTAATCAAATTCAATTCGAGCAAATCAAGAATAGTTTCATAGTGTTCAGTAAGTTTTTGGAAAAAATCCATTGGCTCATTCATTTGAAAGTTTTGTGCCGATGTTCCGCTTTGATAATTTATTTCTAAGAAAAGTCCATTATCTACAACTAAAGATTTTGCAATCGTTACTTTAGTTGAAAAATGTTTTGTAATTTCATCAATATCAAGAGAAAAAACCAAGGCTTCTGGAGTAACATTTTGATTGTTTATTTTTGCTGATACTCTTTCGGAAACATATTCATCAACTTTTTTCTCAAATAATTTCAAATGTAAACTAATTTTTGTGCCTCCGACACCTTTAACAACTTCTGAATCAATTTTTTCCAGACTTTTGAAAACAACTGATAGAATTTGCAAAATTTGAATTGCATCTTCTCTATCAACATCTCTCGCCGTTATTTCAAAGCCGCTATAAGTAATGCTTAAATTCAGTTGATAATTCAATAGTTTAATTTCTATTGAAACATCGTCCATATTTGTTGTCGGACCTTCTATACTTACAGAACGAGCCGATATTCCAAAAGGACGTAAGCCTCTGACCAAAAAATCAAAGGCTTCTGTACTTGGCGCAGGCAATTGCGAAATCATAAATGGAAATTGCCAATTGATATTTAAGTTTGCGAACTCAGCTTCACATTTATACATAAAGTTTCACCAATTATAGATTACCACGTCTTCTTTGCTCTTCCTCAATCGAAACAAACAACGCTTTGAAGTTGCCTTTGCCGAAGCCTTTGCAGCCTTTTCGTTGCAAGATTTCGTAGAAAACGGTCGGGCGATCTTCGACGGGTTTCGTGAAAATCTGCAAAAGATAGCCTTCGTCGTCGCGGTCAACGAGGATTCCGAGCCGTTTTAAATCTGCAATATCTTCGTCAATTTCGCCGACGCGGTCAATCAATTCGTCATAATATGTGTCAGGAACGCGCAGAAATTCCAATCCATTCTCCTGTAATTTTGTAACTGTCGCTCGCACGTCTTTGCACAGGAGCGCGACGTGTTGGGCACCTGCCGAACGGTAAAAATCAATATATTCCTGAATCTGCGATTTGCCGCCTTTGCCTTCCGCCGGTTCGTTGATCGGGAATTTGATGTTGTGTCCGCCGTCCGACATGACGATTGACATCAAGGCGGAATATTCGGTCGAAATGTCTTTGTCATCAAACGTGATGTATCGCGTAAAGCCCATCACATCGCGGTAAAAATCGCACCAATACGTCATTTTGCCGAGTTCGACGTTGCCGACGATATGGTCAACCAAAACGATTCCGACATCTTCGCCCGCGACCGTTTGTTCAACAAATCCGGGCAGAAAAACGCCATTGTAATTATGTCCGTTATTGTTGTTATACGAAATAAGCGAATGAACGGTATCGCCGTAGGTATGTATTGCCGCTTTGCGAACGCTTCCGTTTTCGTCCGTCCAATCGTGCGGTTCGATAAAGCTGCGCGCGCCTCGTTTTATCGCTTCATTAAACGCCGCGTCGGCATCTTCGACGAGAAACGCAATATCGCGCACGCCGTCGCCGTGTTGTTTGATATGTTCCGCCGCCGGATGTTCGGGATTTAAGGGCGTCGTCAAAACAAAATTGACGCGGTTTTGCCTCAGAACATAACTCGTCGTTTCGCGATTGCCCGTTTCAAGCCCCGAATAAGCGACGCGCGAAAAGCCGAACGCCTTGCGATAATAAAACTCCGCCTGTTTGGCATTGCCGACGTAAAACTCGACATGATGTATCTTTTTTAGTCCTAAAGGATTTTGTTCTTTCATTATTTTATTTTTATTCTTGACATGAATTAGTCGCAACACAGATGCCTGCAAGTAAAAAAACTGCGCCAATCACCCCAACGGTGGCAACTACAATTTTTTGCAAAGTTGTAAATGTTCGTCCAACACTTTTCACTTGGTCATAAGAAATGTCTGTAGATGCCGCGTTTTTCTTACTTACCAAGACAAAATGGTCATCTTTAATTTCAGTAATATAACCCCTTATTTTTGTTTTGTCTTTCAACTTTACCTCAGTTAGTTTGCCCCCAACTCCTAACTTAACAACTTTTATCTTTATTTTTTCAGCTGCTCTGGCTTCCGTATCTTGAGCAAAAACAAAGCTACTAAAAGTCAAATTGACGATCAGAACAACTAACATTAAGGGCATATATTTTTTAAACATAATTTTCTCCAGTGAACTTACAAATAAACTATTTCAATAAAGTCGAATTTGCGATGGCGATTTTTCGCAAACTAAATCCTCCACACAAATCAAAAACCTGCATTGAACGCTGAATGGATTGCATAAATTTTCTTAAATTTCCTCGTCGTGCGGGCTGATGTAAATTTCGCTTCGATAATCGTCCAAACCGATTTTGACAAGTTGTAGCCAGCCTTGTCTGCCGAGCAGATTTCGGTTGAGCGAGTAATCGGCGGCGAAATAGACCAACGAATCGAATCTCAGACCGAGCGTTTCGAGTTCAACGTAATGCCCGTAAGCAGTCAAACCGCCTGCCAACGTGATAAGTTTTTTCTCGAAACCCGTTTCGACTTCAATTTCCAACGATTCGGCGTATTCACGCGCAAACAGACAGTATTCCGAGCCGGTATCAATTTTCGCGTTCATCGAAACGAACAAATCGCTTCTTCGCAGAGTGGTTTTGATTGTAATGCCGACTTTGCGCGAATCAAAAATATGCTTTATTGCAAAATTTAACTGATGATTCATCACCAAACGCCTCCGACATAAGGCGGCGCGTCGAGCGGTTCGACATACGTCAAAAGTGCATCGGGAAAACCTTCTTCACGCGCTTTACCGATGACCTCTTTTAATTTGTCGCCGCTCGCAATCAAGTGGTTGCCGTGTGTGGCAACATATTTCCCTTGATATTTTTCGCGGTTTTCCCGAAACCATTCGTCATCACCCGAAAAATCGCGCGTTTCCGCCTTGCCGATATACCGCGGCTTAAAGCCTTCCGGTAGATAATTTTCGCGCTTTTCTTTCGGCGCAAATCTTTCTTCGATGACAGTTTTCACCAAATCGCTTTTGCTAATTCCGGCACGTTTCGCTTCGGCTTCAAGACGCGATTCGATTTCAGGCGCGATTTCGATTGTCAGTGTCATTTTATTTACCTCGCTTTTTCAAACCCTTTAGGATTTTTTTCGTCTGTCGTAATTGCCTCAATTTATTTTGAATTATAAATAAGTAAAAGTTCTTTGTTTAGTTCGAGTTAATTTGTAAGGTGATTCTCCGTCTCGAAAAGTCCATTCGTAAATATTCTGCTTAATCCAATTTCCATTGTTATCGTATTCGTATTCATATTTTGTTTTTTCAATTGGTCTTTCGTTTGGCGAATAAACAATTTGCTCAGTTATATTATCTTTCTCGTCGTAGCTTGTTGTTATCTTGTTTTCTAAGTTGTTGTTTTCTTTATATAAATTGGATTCAATAATTCTGCATCTTTTGTCTTTCGTTAATTTTATGCGCCGGGCAAATTTGCCAGCATAGTATTGCAGGTAGCTTTCCGGTGATTCGTATTTATATTCCGTTTTAAATATGACATTCTTTTTAACAGCGTTTTGTTTGATTTGAGATTCAAGATTTCCGCTTGAGTTGTAACCATAAATATCTTCAGAAACTGCAGAACCGTCAGGATTGTAGAAAGTTTTCTTAACGATGCGATTTTTGTCATCATAAGAGTAAACTGTCCTGCCATACATTTTTATTCTCGAATTCGTAAGAAATGTTTCTGTTATTTTTCCTTTTTTATCAAATTTGATGGTAGTTGTAACTTCCTGTAATGAATCACTTTCAAGATTTTTTTCAAGAATTTTAATTTCTTTTACTTGACCGATAAAAGAGAAAGCATACAAATCCACCTCATCATTCAGAAAATCCATTCGATTTTGACAATTGGACGCATTTTGTTGAGCATAAGACATCGCTGCAAGGGAAAGCATTGCGATTATTAAAAAGATTTTTTTCATAATATTTACAGATTAACTTTTACTAAAAATGCAAACAAAACCGTCAGACAAATCAAAAGCGCGCATTGAACGCTGAATGTGTGGCATAAATTTTATTCAATCTCCTCGTCAATATCACGCGGTTCGGTTAAAAGTTTGATGCCTTCCAAAATCTCCTCAATGCGCTCTTTCGATAAAATGCCGATTTTGTCAATCAGTTCAGATTTGTCAATGGTCAATACTTGTGAAACGACGACCACGCTTTGCTTCGGCAAATCTGCCTCGTTTTCTTCCAGCAAAACATTTCCGGGAGCTTTGGCGCGGCGCAGATTCGTCGTTAAAGCGCAAGTCAAAACTGTGCCGAGCGGACTGCGGTTGAAAACATTATTTTGAATGACAATTACCGGACGCGAATAGGCGGGTGACGAACCTCGCGGTTCTCCGGCATCAAACCAGAAAATATCGCCTTGATTTATTTCCATTCATCTAAAATTTGCAACTGCTTGATTTTCGCCAATCGCAGAAATTCCTTTTCTTCTTCATCCGTGTCGTTTGCATAAGCATCATCGAGCGCGTCCGACAATTCTTGATTGCTCGACCAAATTTTACTTTTAATTTGTTTCGGCTCGTCGTCAAGAATTGTCAGCAATGCACGACGCGCTCGTGGCAGACGAACATTTTCGAGCAATTGGACTCTTCCATCTTTGTCAATTATAGCTTCAAGGGTTTGCATCATAATTCCGATTCTAACTTATTTTTGCCAAAACTTTCGATGTTTTTCCTGACACACCAAAAACTGTCCGCGTGTCAGATGCGGATAAGACGACAAGATCGTTTCAACCGATTCGCCGTCAGTGATTTTCTCCAAAATCAATTCGACGGTGATGCGCGTTCCTTTTATCACGGGCTTGCCAAACATTATTTTCGGATTTGATTCGATTAGATTTTCCATAGCTTTATTTTAACTCAAAAACCGTTGGACAATTAAAGCGCGCATTGAACGCTGAATGTGTCGCATAAATTTTCTACTCCAAATAATCACCGAACATTTTTCAAAAATTCTTCTAAATCAACATCGGCATCGCGCAATGCGCCTTTGAGCGTGAAGCGGTCTATTTCATCGTGGAACGGAAAGACAATCATCCGTCCGTCGGCGTGTCTCATTTTAACGTGACTTCCTTTGCGATGAACTTCCAAAAAGCCGAGCCGTTCCAACGCTTTGACAACTTGCCGACCTGAAAGTAACGGAAGTTTCATATCGCCAATTCGACGAATTCACGCTCTTTTCCGGCAATCTCGATTTCGTCCGGTTCGAGAAAAAGTTCAATTGCTTCGCGGATATTTTCCAATGCTTCGTCGCGTGTTTTGCCTTGCGACCAACAACCTTTGAGCGACGGAACACTCGCCACAAAATATCCGTCTTCGCCTTTTTCGATTAAAATTTTTACATTCATAATTATTTCCACTCGTCTAAAACCTCAAATGATTTCTTTGTCATCAGCCGAAGTTCTTCGCGTTCTTCTGCTGACGGCTCGTCTTTATAGGCTTCGTTTATCGCTTTGAGCAAATCGTTATTTCGCTTTCGTTCGAGAAAATCTTCCAACGCCAACGAAACGAGTTTATCGCTTGAAACACGCATTTCTTTTGCAGTTTTTTCAACCTTTTTCGCCAATGACCTTTTAACTTTTACTGTTTCCATAAATCTAAAATACTACTTTTTACTGAAACTTTCGATATATTTCCGCGTCTGTTCCTTCAATTCCGCGTAACTCGGAATGACATATAAAATCTTCTGCATATCGGAATAGTTGTATTTTTGATTGATGACTTCTTCCAAGTCAAATTTCCGGCGGTCAACTTTGTCGGAAAACGCGTGTTCCAATTCCCCAAACGAAGATAAAAGTCCCGCGCCGTAAGCCTTGATATCGCCTTCGTGTTCGACCAGACCGAATTCGACCGTGAACCAGTAAAGTCTGCCTAATGCTTCCAGTTGCTGGTCGCTGGCGATGCGTGCGCCGTGTCCGATGAACTGCGAAAAATCGGCGAAATTCGGGTTTGTGAACATCGGAATATGTCCGATCGCTTCGTGGACGATGTCGGGTTCGGGCGTGTAAGCGGGCTGCGAATGATGGCGAATATATTGTGTGCAAAGCATGACGCGATACGAAAGCCACGAAAGAAAGCCGCGTGTTTCAACCAGTCCTTCGATCGGCGCAAGCCGGAAACCCGTCAATTCCTTCAAGCGGCGATTCATTTCCGTCAGTTGAGGGATCTTGTCGGTGGTGATTCCCAGATCTTTTTTCGCTCGCAGATAAAACGGCGACGCGTATTTTTGCTGTAATTCTTCCAATTCTTCGGCAACATAACGCCAGACGCGCTGTTCACGGGAATTGTATTCAACGTCGGTAATGATGCCCGTTTCGCGGAAACTTTTCGCACACCGCGCAATATAATCGCGGCGCGTCCGGTAAGCCGCGTCGTTGGCGCCGGGATGATCGAGGTGAAGTTCGTTGATATGTTCAAATTTTAAATCCGTAAAGCCGGGCAAATCTTCGTCCTTGATCTTATAATTTGAAATCTCGATCGCAGGTTCGATGGTCGTTGTCGAAATTGTGTTTGTCAGCATTTTTTAAGAACTCCTTTTGGGTTACGATGCAGGCGAAAAATTAAAAGTTATCTCTAAATAAATAAGTGTAATAAAAATAGCGGATAATTTGAATGGCAAAAATATGTTTTTTGCCGGGATGCGGTTTAGATTATTAGGAAAATATGGATGATTGCTTAATAATTTAAAGTGAAACTGTTAGAGTGACGGCTTTAGCCGTGAAAAGGCTGCTGAGCCGGTAACTTAAACTGAAACGTGGAGTTTTCCCGAATGCCGGCTCAATCGCGGCTAAAGCCGCAACTCTAAACTTACCGCCAATTGCCGATCAAAACGAACGGCGACCAGTAAACCGGATGCGCCATCGGACGCAATTTATTGTATGGAAATTTAGCGGTTGTCGGTTTTGCCGCCCGATTCGGCGTTGTGCCGCCGTAAAGCAGAAGTTTTTGCGCTGATTGCATCGCTTCGGCTTTCGTCATTTGCGGATTTTCCTTGCGCAGACGATAAAAATTGCTCATCAGGATCGCCGTGCTTTCGTCTTCGACTTCCCAGAGCGTCGCCAGCACGGATTTGCCGTTTTTGGTTTGAATCAGTCCGGCAAGACTGTCAACTTCGCCGCCGTTTGAATCTTCGCCCGTTGCCGTGTTGCAGGCGGAAAGTGTCACCAGATCAATATCGGCGAAATTTATCTGCGCCGAATTGCTGATCTCTTCAAGCGTCAGAATCTTTCCGTTGCCAATCAATAGAAACGAATCAGACCAGTTTTTGGCGAGCCGAAAATGGCTTGCCAGATGGACGACCGAAAATTCTTTTTTGCCATCGGCAGTTTTTTTAGCGAGCGAATCGGTCAGGTTTTTGAGCGTAAAACCTTCATTCAGAAAACGTTTGCCGGGCAAAATGCCTTTTTCGCCCTCGGTTTCGTTTTCACGAATGATCGTTTTCAGTTCCGATTCGATCGAGGGAAGCGCTTCGAGCTTGACCGGTTCATTCGGAAAATCGGGATAAAAAATGTTTTGTTCGGTTGAAACGCCCATTCCGATCGCTTTCCACGCAACATTCGAATCGCTGATGTCGTCGCGCGTTTGCGGCGTTAAGATAACGGATTGATATTTTTCGACGAGATAGGTTTCGCCGTCGGGCGAGAGAGTGGCGAGCGGAATGTATCGAAGCGTGCCGTCCAAAGACCAAACAAGGGTTTTGGCGTTGGCGTCTTTCAAAACGCTTTCGATCGGTTTGATGAGAATATCGTAAAGCTCTTTTCCAAGAATCCGCGTTTCAATCGCCGGATCTTTCAAAGCTTCGCGAAAGGCGAATATCTTTTTGTTGAGGTCAGCGGCTTTGATCTCGGTTTTGCCGTCAATTTGAACATTCGGAGTCGTCACGATAACGCGGTAACGGTCGTTTGTGACGACCGTCGAAACGGCGACAGTTCCGTTTCCGAATTTGCGGAGTTTGTCCTGCAAAGCGCGGTCAATTTCGATCTTTCGTGCGTTTTCACCGCCGATTTTCTCGACAAGTTCTTTTTCCAGAAAAAGTCTGAAAGCGGCATTGGCGTCCGCGAGTTCGGCGGAAAGCCGGTTGTATTCGGTTTCTTCGGCGGGCGCGAGACTGCCGCCGCTTTGCGCGAGTTGACGTTTTTTATCATCGAGCACTTGAAATTTTGCGCCGATCGCGGCCGCGCTTTCGGCCAGTTTTGAATAACGTTCGATCAGCAGTCTTTCTTTTTCGCTCAAGGCAACGCGCTGCGCGAGAGTTTTTATCTCGCCCGGATCGCGGCGGACAAATTCGAAATATTCTTCTTCTTTGAGCATTTGCAAAACCTGTTTCGCCTGCACAAAGTTTCCGTTTTCAATCAGCAGATCGGCCAGAAAACGATAGTCTTTCCCAACCTTGCTTAAATATGCCTGTTGGACGATCTTGTCTAAATCTTTGATTGCCAAACGCTGTTCCTGATAAAGATTGATACATTGTTTGCCGTAAAAAACAGCCAATGGCGAATTGTTTGCGTTGATCGCCGAACGCATCAGATTTCCCAAAATACCTGATTCGAGTCCTTTTGCCTCAGTTGATCTGACCAAAACAAGTGCCTGATTAAAAGTCTTCATGGCTTCAACGGTTTCGCCCAGATCCAGACTTGCCACGGCGATGTTGTTAAGATTGGTTATTTGTTCGTTTTTGGTTTGTGCCGACCGGAAAAAGGGAAGCGCACGACGCGCGTATTCGAGGCCTTTGCGGGATTGTCCGAGTTCCATATACGCCGAACCCAGATTACCCCAAATGATCGGATTTTGGCTTTCGAGTCCAAGTTCGGAAAAAATATCCAGTGCCTGGTTATAGTATGAGATCGCTGTTGTCGGGTCTCCCAGGAGTTTGTTGACCAGCCCGAGATTGCTCAAAGTTATTGCCGCGCCTTGTTTATCACCCGAGGCTTGGTGTAAGCGTAATGCCTTGCCCAGAAACTCGAGAGCCTTTTTGTTTTCTCCCAGATCGGTATAGATCTGTCCGATATTGTTAAGCGCGTAGGCCTGCGCAGCGCGATCACCGAGTTCTTCAACAATCGAGAGCGATTTATTGATATATTCGAGAGCTTTCTGCTTTTCGCCCGCATCTTTGTAAACCAATCCGATACTGTTGAGGATAATCGCTTCCTCGCTCCGATTTCCGAGGCTTTTTCTGATTTGCAGCGCCTGATCGAAATATTCGAGCGCTTGTTGGCGGTCGCCGAATTTATTGTAAAGTCGGCCGATCGTCAGCAAAGCCGCGGCTTCCAGATAGTTCGGCCCAACAGCACGAAATATCGCCAAGGCTTTTTGTGAATATTCAAGAGCTTCCTGATTTTCGTTCAAACTGCTTTTCACCATCGCAATGCCCAGCAAAGCGTGTCCGACAAATGGTTTTTCACCGAGTTCTTCATATAATTTCGCCGCGATTTGAAACTTCTCGATCGCTAATTGATATGATTTAAAAGTTCCCTGATCGCGGAGTTTGCCGGCTTCAGCAGCAGCAGCCTTGGCTTCCGCGCGCTTTTGATCGAGATTCGGTTGACCAAAAACCGGAAAAGCCGTTAACAAAAATAACAAAGCCGCCGCCGATAAATTAAGAGTTGTGAAAATTCGTTTGATATTCATAAAGACGATTTTAGAACGAAGGCGATACCGAGAAATTGCACCGCACATATCTTAACAGATTTTCAGATATTTCTGTTTACACGCAATTACGGCAAAATGTTACAATCGCCTTATAAACTAAGGAGATTTGGCGAAATGGCTTTAGATTTGGAACCGCAACTCGACAAAATTAATTGGAAAATACTCAAAGAATTGCAAACGGATGCGCGCCTCACGTATGCTGAACTCGGTCGCCGTGTCGGTTTGACAACTCCGGCGGTGATCGAGCGTGTCCGCAAGCTCGAAGATGCCGGAATCATTACCGGTTATCGAATTGAGATTGACATGGCAAAAGTCGGTCTGCCGATTACGGCGTTTATTCGTATGAGCATCAGCGGTGTTGATTATTCGCACATTATCGAAGTCGCCGAACAATCAAACGAGATTTTGGAATGTCACCGCGCGACCGGCGGCGATTCGTTCATTATGAAAGTCGCGGTCGCCGATGTCGGGCATCTGCAAACATTGATTGATAAATTAACGCCTTATGGAATTACGACGACTTCGATCGTTCTTTCATCGCCGGTGAAAAGCCGCGTGATTGAAAAACGTTAAATAAAGGTTGAAATTTTTTGAAAAAAGTTTCAATCTGTTGTCATAAAAGGGTTAACAAAACTTTATAAAAAGGAGAAAAAAGATGGGTGTTCCTGATGCCTGGGGTCTAAAATATGAAGAGGTTGCCGGTTTGGCGTGGCTTGCCTACAAAGGACAAGGCACGCCCGGAACCTGGAGCTTTCCGAATGCGGGAAGCACGTGGAATTTGGTTAGTGTTTTTGAGCAGGGAAGTTTTCGGGCGGTTTTGGTGAAAGGCAAAAAAACTGTTTTGTCGTTTTCCGGAACCGATGATCTGGCTGATTGGGGCGACAATGTCGGACAGGGCTTAACGGGTGTCTCGGTGCAGTATATTCGTGCGCTGGCAACTGCCCGGGCGACGGCTTCAGATATTGTTGTCGGTCATTCGCTTGGTGGCGGACTCGCTTCGTATGTCGCAATTTACGGCGGAAGACAAGCGGCAACCGTCAATCCCGCACCGCTCAACATCAATCCGTTAAGTGGAGTCGGGATGCTGAAAAACAATGATCTGGTCATAAATTATGTCGCGCCGGGCGAAGCCCTCGATATTCTGGATGTGGCGATGATCAATATGCGGCGCGTCGGAAAAATTTACAACGTCAACTCAAATGGCGGTTGGAGTCCGGTCGCACGGCATCTGCTCCCGAATCTGACGGGCTTTGTCGCGCCTGTAAAAGTTTGATCTTGCTCAAAGAAAAATAGAGAAAAGAGAACTAAAAACTTTCTTTATTTTGGCGCGTATTTCTTAGCCGCGACTGCCAAAAAAAGGTTTCCGGTGTTCGGTGCCGCGACGACTTCAATCTTGATTTCTTCGCCCGTTAAACGCAGAAGCCTCGAAGTTAAAAAATAAAGTTAGCAAAAGATCTTTCCCTAAACGTCTATTACCTTTTGAGCAAGGGATTAAATCTATATAATAAAAATCAATAAACTGGAGAAATTATAACAATTATGGGCGAAACTTCGATGTGGGCGGAACGGCTGGTTAAAAATACTTTGACCGATTCGGATACTTTAAAAATCAAAACTTTTTCTTTCAGCGGTATCGGCTTTGATATCAGGACTTTTCCGGTCTTAAAAACTTATATTGACAATGGTAAGATCAAGGTCGAATATGATTCAGCCAAAAACGGAATGGCGGAATACGATTATAAAACAAACACTATTATCCTCGGCTTCAGATTTGCTGCCACCTACACCGAAACAGCTTTGCTCGTTCACGAATGCGTGCATGCGGTTTATGATGCTGTCGGACAGAAAATGTCCACGGCAATTTCCGAAGCGATCGCTTACATCGTTCAATCCCAATATATTTATGCCAACGCCGGTCCCGGCAAGCGGTTGATGAGCAAAGATTCCAATAAAGATTCGGTGTTTAAGTATGCGTGGGCGATTGCCGCTGCAATTCAAGAAGGAAAACCGCTTGATAAGCTCGATAAAAGTAATCTGCTCTCGTCCATTTCAGCGCATCCTTATTACGCGAAAAATGCCAAGGCGGATGCCGGATTCGACGGCATTTAATTAGAATTTGCGATTTACATGACGTACTGCCGCACGTGTTATTTGTGAGAAAGATAAAAATGCCACAAAAGTCGTGCGGCAGCGGCGCGAAAAGGTTTCCACTTTTCGGCGATGATTTGAAATTCATCGGAATTCGGCGTGTGTTCCAGTTTTTTTAATCGTTTCCACGCAATATGCAGAGCCAGATCGCCTTTCGGCATCACGTCCGCGCGCAGCAGCACCATCAGCAGATAAATGTCCGAAGTCCAATCGCCGATGCCTTTGATCTTTTTGAGTTCGTGTTTTGCTTCCGCGTCCCGTAAATTTTCCAAAGCCCTTAAATCCAAATTGCCGTCCAAAACCGCACGCGCGAGTTCCCGCGCATAAACGGTTTTCTGACGCGAAAAATAACACGCCTTTAATTCTTCATCGGATAATTTTAAAACGTTTTCGGGTGTGATCGCGCCGAGCTTTTCCGTGAGTTTGTTAAACGCCGACGCGGCGGACGCAAGCGAAACCTGCTGTTCCAAAATGATATGCACGAGCGTCGCAAAACCGGCTTTGCGTTGCCAAAGCGGCGGCGTTCCAAAGGTGCGAAAGATAAAAGCCAGATCGGAATCGGTTTTCGCCAATTCTTCGCACACGTTGGTGAGATTTTCTTCGCTGAGAGTTTGAATGGTCATCGTCGGATTATTTGATGATCTCGACAGTCGCCGATTCAATTCTTTGACACCCAAAACACAGTTGGTCGCCGCCGATTTCAACCGTTGCTTTTAATTGACTGCCAATCATCGCGGAATTGGTTTTGACATTGATTGTCTGAGTTCCTTGCCCGTCTATTATCTCGCCGCTTGAGATTGTCCAGTTGTAAGTGATTTCGGAAACTGTACCGCCCCGGACATCTGCCGAAAAACTAACTGTGTCGTCAGCTCTGACTGTTTTGGTCGAAGTCAAAATGGAAAAGAGGAATGGACAAACACACTGGCCTCCGCAATTACATTTTACGACTTCAATTGTTTCGGTGCTTTCCGTTATTTTTTTGCCATCGTCAATATTAACCCTCAGCGAATAGATTCCCGGTCTGGCACCCGCCAAATCCCATTGGACGTTTTTGCCTTTGCCGATGATTTGTCCGCCCGAAACCGTATATTTAAAGACAGGTTCGCGCTTTTTGCGAGCACCGGCATTTGCCTGAACATTGATGATCATATTGTCCGGACAACTTTCGGTAGGTTCAGAATAACCCGGCGGACAGGGTATGATAACTCTTTTTCTTTCAAGAGTAAGGATCGGCACCTTAGTAATCGGCGGCGTTGGTGTCACAATCGGATAAATCGGCGCGGATTGATTTTTGCTGACTTCGGCGTTTGAACTGAATCCGAGCGAAACGGCAAGCGAAACGAAAAGAAACAAAAAAGCAAAATATTTCGGCATATCTCTTTCTCCGAAAAGGGGTTGAGTTAAACAGTTGAACAAAAGTTATGAGGTGTTTTGTCTTCGTTCAGAGTCCACGCACAAGCCGTGTGCCCGCCAGCGAAGCGCGGCGGGATTCAAACTAAAGTTTGGACTCTGAACGAAGACAGAAATCCGTCGGAGTGAACTCAAAATCCTAGAAAATTTAAAAAACGCTACACTTATCACATTTTACAAATCTTCGCCGGAAATTGACAGCGACGAGAGCAGTTCGCGCAGTCTTTCGACAAACCGTTCGGTTTTCCATTTGCTCCAAAGCTCAAGCGCGCCGCGATAATTCTTGTTGCGGTCTTTGACGAATTTCGACAACAGCCAGAGATCGGCGGGCGATTCGCCGTCCGTTTTGCGCAAACGCTTGCTGACATTTTCGATCCACGCGTCGGCGTCGTGAAGTTCGCCCAGAAACGTTTGCATTTCGGCGATTTCGCGGGCAAACGGGGCGATCTGCTCTTGCCAACAAACGACGAAAAGCTCGATCGCGTAGCGCAGACGCTTGGCGGAAATGCGCAGGCGGTGCAGCCGTCTGATGCTAAACGGCGCATAGAGAGCCGCGCTCAGATCACAAAACTCTTTCAGCCTTGCCAGAATCACCGCGCGTCCCGTTGCGCTGATCGTCACGGTTTCAGCCGCCGCTTTTTTCTCAATGGCTTTATCAATCGCCGCCGCAAACCGGGTTTCTAATTTGTTGAAGTGGTCGACCGTCAAGATCCGCGTTAAAGCGGTTTGGGCTTGTTCGCGGAGGGCGCGTCGGTCTTCGATCAGTTTGCCGATGCCTTCCTTAATAATTTCGTCGTCGGCTTTGGTTTGCAGTTTTTCGAGTGCGGCGATTGCCACGTCCTGATCGCGTGCCGCGCCGAGCGCGTCGGCAATATCTTTCAGATCTTTTTGCAACTGTCTGAATGAACTCTTTCCCGTGAGCGGCGCAAAATCTCTGACCGCGCTGCGCAAACGCCGCGTCGCGACTCGCATATCGTGAACGCCTTCGATGTCGTCGGAGGTCAGAACCGCCGCGCGAAAATTCAGAATCTCATCAAAACGCATCCGCAAAACCTCTGCCGACCATCGCATCGCATCGGTGGCAGAACAATCAATCGCGTTGCTGTTATCTGCTTTTGCCATAGTTTGATTTTAGCAAAATCCGGCTCAACTGTAACGTTTGGTGTTTGGCAAGTGTTCAGAGTCCAATCTTTAGATTGCTTCCGCCTCGCGGAAATACACGCTCTCAGCGTGAACTCTGAACTTAAAACGAAATCCCGAAAATGATCTCAGGTGCGGTAAGAATAGGTTCGGCGCAGGTTAAATTCAAAGATTTTCGCGGGCAGAATATTGGTCACGATCTCGCGTCCCCTGACGATGAGCGAGTTTTCCCATTGGGCGATCTGTCCCATCAGACGCGACCTCTGCTGAATATGTTTGGTGCGATTCGTGCGGCGTTTTTCATAGAGCCGGAGCGCGGCTTCGATCGAGCTTTCCGAGTTCAGACTTTTGGCGAGCACCAGCGCGTCTTCGATCGCCATTCCGCCGCCTTGTCCGAGATTGGGCGTCGTGGCATGTGCCGAATCGCCGAGCAGCACCACGCGTCCTTTGACCCATTTTCGCATCGAAGGATGATCGCAACCGCCGTTTTTCATTATCAAATCATCAGGTGTTGAGCTTATTAATTCGCTGACCGGCGCGTGCCAGTCCGCAAATATTTCGAGCAATTCCGCCCTTCTGCCTTTTTCCGAATCTTTGTGATTGAGAGGGACATTGACCGCCGCATACCACGTAAATCGGTCGCCGCCCGTGTTCAAAATGCCGAAACGCTTGCCTTTGCCCCACGTTTCGCTGCTCGTCGCGGGCGGCATTTCATTGCCGTTATAACGTCCGATTCCGCGCCAGATCGTATAGCCGCGGTAAACAGGTTCGCGCAGACCGAAAAGCGCGTCACGAACCCGCGAACGCAAACCGTCGGCGCCAATCAAAATATCGTGTTCGGCCGAACTGCCGTTTTTAAAAAGAACACGCACTTTGTTTGCCGTCTGTTCAAGCCGCGCAAATTCGTGATCGAGTTTGATCTGTGCAGGCGGAAATGCGGAAACCAGAATTGATAGAAGATTGGCGCGCGGCATACAAACCGAAGGAACTTCAAAATCGCCGGTTTCAATGTTCATCAAAACCTGACCGTTGCTTTTGCGGACAAGAAAATAATCGGTCGCGCCGCTGTCGGCAACTACTTTTTCAAGCAACCCGAGTTCCTTCAAAACCCTTGTCGCATTAGCCCAAAGCACCATTCCCGCGCCGAGTTCGCGCAATTTGGCGGCTTTTTCATAGACAGTTGCATCAATCCCGAAATGACGCAAGGCAACCGCCGCCGTAATTCCGCCGATTCCGCCGCCGATGATGCCGACCGAAAGTTTTGCCATAATCAAATGAAGTTCTGCAAAATATGAAGCTTAAACTACACTGTAAAACTCTGAAC
>JANPDZ010000341.1:0-4590 GCA_031431735.1 Acidobacteriota bacterium
GCGTAAAAATTGCCGCCACAAGGCGGGACTCAAAACAGGAGAAAAAAATGGCTGATAAAAATACCCGCGAAAAAAGATTAACCGCCCGAAGAGTTTTTCTCGACCCGTCGTCGCCGTCAAGTTGGGCCGTGGCGCGCGTGACGTTGATCGCGTTCATTGTCTGGAATCTTGCCGGTTCTTTCAAAAGTACCGTGACATCGCTGACGTATCTTTTTTTCCTGATAGTCTTGTCAATCTTTTTTGCCTACCTGATCGATCCTTTGGTGAAACTTATTCGTCGTCCATTCAAAGAAAGAAACATTGAAAAAATAATGCCGCGTGCGCTGGCGATCGGGATTGCCTACATTTTTGTTTTTTCGATTTTGGGGGTGACAATTTCATATCTTGCGCCGCGCGTTGCCGATCAGGCGCGTCAACTTGCTTTCAATTTGCCAAATTATGCAACGACACTTCAAAAAAACGCCGAGGATCTCAACACTCGTTTTGAAAATTACAAAATTCCCGAAGAAGTTCAGACAGAAATCAATAAAAAGGTGAATGAAAAAGTCGTCGGATTTGCAGAGTTAATTCCCGCTTTTCTAGGAGGAATCGCACTGATTATTGTTTCTTATTTGCCATGGCTGATTTTGATTCCGATTTTGTCGTTTTTCTTTCTGAAGGACGTAAATTTATTTCGCCTTTCATTCTTGCGGGTTTTTCCGTCCGGACGCTGGCGCGCGCGGGCGGAGTCAGTTTTGGCTGATGTTAATACAACGCTTGCCGCCTACACCCGTGCCCAGCTTATTTCGTGCGTTTTAATCGGTCTTATTTGCACGCTTGGTTTTTATGCTCTCGGACTGAATTACTCGCTCCTGCTCGGAATTTTGGCGGGAATTTTGGAGTTTATTCCATTGATCGGACCATTGACGATCGCTCTTCTGGCGACGACTGTGGCGGGCGTTTCCAATTCGCCCTGGTCAGCTCTTTATGTCGCGATATTTTTAATTATTCTGCGGATTTTGCAAGACTATGTTTTTTATCCGCGCATCGTCCGCGAAGGTATTCATCTTCATCCTTTGGCAATTATTTTGTCGGTTTTGGCGGGCGAACAAATTGCCGGAATTCCGGGCGTTTTTCTTTCGATTCCGATTGTCGCAATTGCCACTGTTTTATATAAACATATTCTCGAACACAGCGGCCGAAAAGGACTTTTTGCCGGTTGGTTCGAGCCGAAACAATCCCCGCTTGAGGAAATTCAACAATAGAGGAAATTTTTTGAAATGTCGCCGATAACCTGGTTAATTATATTCTTTTTTATCTTGTGCTTTCTGGTCTTGCTGGTTTATGTTTTGGTCGTCAGATCGTTTTACTGGGGCGATAAGAAAGAACCTCCCAAGTCAAGTAGAGGAGAAGAGGGGAAGAGGAGAAAGGGAGAAAATTAAAAGTGAAAAAATTTATTCGGGAAATCAAATTTTTTCACTTTTCCAGTCTAAAATCCGGTCGCTTTGTGGATTCCCAAAATAATCAGGTATGAAATGGCACCGATCAATCCCGCCATCGGGATTGTCAGGATCCACGCCCAGACGATTCTGCCCGCGACACCCCATTTGACTGCCGAAAGCCGTTTCGTTGCGCCAACTCCGACGATCGCGCCCGTGATCGTGTGCGTTGTCGAAACCGGAATACCCGCCAAGGTCGCAAAGGCGAGCGTGATCGCGCCTGAGGTTTCCGCACAAAATCCGCCGACGGGCTGCAGTTTGGTGATTTTCGTGCCCATCGTTTTAACGATCCGCCAGCCGCCCGTCAAAGTTCCGAGTCCGATTGCCGCGTGTGCCGAAAGCACGACCCAAAGCGGAATCTCGGGAAGTTTTCCGCCTTCACCGGCTCCTAATAATCCGCCGGCAACTAAAACAGCGGTGATGATGCCCATCGTTTTCTGCGCGTCGTTGCCGCCGTGTCCGAGCGAATAGGCGGCGGCTGAAAACAATTGTCCGACGCGAAAGCCTTTATCAATTTTTGAAACCGCGGTACGCCGGAAAATCCAATAAACAGCGAGCATTAACAAAAATCCGAGCGTCATTCCAATCAGCGGCGCACCGATGATAAAAACAAGCGTCAGATACCAGCCCGCCGGAATAATAACGCTAAAACCGTCTGTTCCGACAATTAGCGAAGCCGCGATGGCCGCGCCTGCATAACCGCCGATCAGCGCGTGCGAACTCGATGTCGGCAAACCCAAATACCAAGTGATCAAATTCCAGGTAATGACGCCGATCAGACCGGCGAGCAGAACGTAGAGATGCAATTCTTTCGGAATCGGTTTGAGATCGATCAATCCGCCACCGATCATTTTCGCGACCGCCGTACCATAAACGGCAAAAGCGATAAAATTAAAGAACGCCGCCCAGGCAACCGCGACGCCCGGCGAGAGAACACGCGTTGAAACAACCGTCGCGATCGAGTTGGCAGCATCGTGCATCCCATTTGTGTAATCGAAAATTAAAGCAACGACAACGATAAAAATAGCCAGTACATGTATAGGTTCCATAAATACAGTAGAGAGTGGAGAGTGGAGAGTGTTAACTAAGCGAGATTTTACTCTCCACTCTCCACTCTCCGATCTCCACTCTTTAGTTGTGTTTCAAAATTATGCTTTCGATGATATTGGCGACTCTTTCGCAACGGTCGGTCGCATTTTCCAGAATTTCGTAGAGTTCCTTCCACTTGATAATCGTGATCGGGTCATTTGATTTGTGGAAAAGTTCGCCGACAGCTCGAAAATAAACGTCGTCCGCTTCATTTTCAAGCCGATGAATTTCGACGATATGCTGATTCAATCCGTTGGGCTTATTAAGCATCACAACAGCTGAGTGAATCTCCATTGTTTGCCCTTGAAGAACTTTGGCAAGATGTCTGGCGTGGTCACTGACCTCGTGAATGTCATACATCAAAATCGCCCGCGCTCCCGCATCAACATAATCGCAAACGTCATCCAAGGCAACGACCAGCGTAAAAATATCTTCGCGGTCAAAGGGCGTGATAAACGATTTGTTAAGTTTGGTTGTGACGGTATGCGTCAGCTCGTCGCAGGCGTGTTCGGCATCTTTGATGCGTTTGGAATGTGCCTCAAACGTTGAGCTTTTATCATGAAGCATTTCAACCAAAGCGGTCGAGGCTTCCTGAATCTTCTCGGTTATTTGCGAAAATAGCGTAAAATATTCTTCTTCACGCGGTAATAAGCTAAAAGCCATTTATAAAATCTCCGGAGTTGTTGCTAGTGAATTGAAAATCTAAACTATATCCGAATGAAAATGACTTGTCTATGGTCTGGAAAGAACTAAACTTATTTTGATTTGGGGCTATTATTCCTGGTAACTATGTTTGATAAACGCGGCTTCGGTCAAATAGACGTTTAGTTCACAAATATCTTTAATGTAATCACCGATTCTTTCAAGGTGCTTTGCCACAAAAAGCAGATGCGCCGCACTGGTGATCGTGGTCGGATCTTCAACCATTATTCGCAACAGTTCATCAAAAACCCGTCGGTAGGATTCATCAATTTTTCTGTCTTGTTTGATAATTTGGCGTGAAGTTGCGGCATCTTCGGAAATAAAAGCATCCAGCGCGGTTCTCAGCATTTCTCCCGCAATTTTTGCCATCAGAGGTAAATCAAACAAAGGTTTAACTTGCGGTTCATCATTCAAAACGATCGCCGTTTCGGCGATGTTTCCCGCATGGTCGGCGATTCTTTCGAGGATCGGTGTAATTTTGGCGACTGAAATTACAAGCCGCAGATCATGCGCGGCAGGTTGTTGGAGAGCGAGGATTTCGATGCTGAAACGATCAATATCGAGTTCCATTTGGTTGATGATTTGATCGTTTTTCAAAACTTCTTTGGCAAGTTCGCTGTCACGGGTCGTCAGCGATTGCATGGCGCGATGCAGAGCGTTTTCCGTCGCTCCGCCTAAAAGCAAAAGTTTGTCGCGCAAAAGGTCCAAATATTCGTCAATTATTCGATGTTCCATTCTTTTAGTAATTTATCACAAAAATTGCGCCCTTACCGACGCGCAGATTTGCAGCCGTTTAGCCGAATCTGCCGGTGATATAATCCTCCGTCAGTTTTTTGTCGGGATTCGTGAACATTTTTTGGGTCGGATTGACTTCGACGAGTTTTCCGAGCATAAAAAATGCGGTCTTGTCCGAAACCCGCGCCGCTTGCTGCATATTATGCGTGACGATGACGATCGTGTAGTTTTTTTTCAGCTCAACGACAAGCTCCTCAATTTTCTGCGTCGCCGTTGGGTCAAGCGCGGATGCCGGTTCATCCATCAAAACAACTTCGGGCTGAACCGCCAACGCCCGCGCAATGCAAAGACGCTGTTGTTGTCCGCCGGAAAGTCCGAAAGCCGAAGAATTTAAACGGTCTTTGACCTCATTCCACAACGCGGCATCGTGCAAAGCCTTTTCAACCCGCATTTCCAGATCAGCCTTGTTTTTGTGCAAGCCATTGATGCGAATGCCGTAAGCGACGTTTTCAAAAACCGACTTCGGAAACGGATTCGACTTTTGGAAAACCATTCCAACCTTGCGCCGCAAAGCAACCACATCGGT
>JANPDZ010000342.1:0-4520 GCA_031431735.1 Acidobacteriota bacterium
TTTATTACCAAAATGCCAAATCCGCTAAGTTTAGAAGTTAATATAAAACTCTTATCAACTTTGGTTCGCGCTTTCTTGGTGGCAAAATCTAATTTTCGAGAAATTTCTTCGTGGGGTAGTTTATTAAATTTCTTTTACTAAACTGTTACATTCAATAAATATTTACTTTATTTGATTCATTTATTTGCAAACTCGATCAAATCCCAAAGATTGCCGTAAAGATCCGCAAAAACGGCGACTGTTCCGTAATCTTCCTTTTTCGGTTCGCGGATGAATTTGATGTCTTTTGATAAATAATCATTGTAATCGCGCCAGAAATCGTCGGTTCTAAGAAAGAGAAAAACGCGTCCGCCGGTTTGATTGCCGATTCTGCTTTGTTGTTCGTCGCCAACGCCTTTTGCCAATAATAACTGACAGCCGTCCGAATTTTTCGGCGCGACCAAAACCCAGCGTTTTGTCTCAGATTGCGGCGTGTCTTCGATGAGTTCAAAGCCGAGTATTTCGGTATAAAATGCAATGGCTGCGTCGTAATCGGCGACGACCAATGCGATATGTGCGATGCTTTGTTTCATTTTGAATAAAAATAAAAAATGTGTTTCTTTAACGGGAGAGTTAATTTTAACTTTCAAAAACCAACGAGTTGAAAAGAATAAAAAATTGTTTGGCATTTGCCAAATCATCATATTTGAAGTTAAAAATGCCTTTTGCACCGATACCCAAAATACCCGCTTTTGCGCCTTTGCGTTTTAACTCAATATTTCCTTGATTGATTATTAAATTGTCAATTTCTTCATAATTTAATCGTGTTACATCACCTTTTTGATGGATTTCAACAAAACCTTTTCCGATAACAATTACGTCTTTACCTTTCAAACTAAATTTTACCGTTCCGTTGCGATTCAATTCTTCCATCGCTCTTTGAAGGGCAAAGGCTGTCCATGTATTTTCCGCCGCCAATCCAAAATGATACAAATCATTGGGCGGCGGAGTATCATCCGGGTGTTTATATTGACCTCCAATAAAGAAAACTCTTTGATCGTTGCCGTCCGTCCAATTAAAGTTATAAGTTGTCTCCTGGTAAGCACGATTAACATAGCGGGCGAGCCGATAAATACGGAGTCCAGTTGCCTTATCAAATCTAAAAACTTCGGGAAGTCGTTGTTGCGGATTATCGTGCCAGACGCTTCTGGCGACTCCATTAGTCCCGACAAAAGTGCAAACCGCCATTTTAGTGGCAGAAAAAAGGCGAAGCGCAAAAATTGCTACGACCGCCCCGACTGACAAAGGAATCCAGGTTAACAAACTGCTTTCCCGGATTGATAAATTAACCATTATCAAAAAAATGATGACCCAAACTACTCCTCCGACGGCAAAACCACAAAAAAGTGCGGTAATAATACCTGTAGAAATTCCCGACCAATCAATTTTTCGCGGTTTGCCTCCTTTTTTGAAGGTTGAATCGGCACTCAGGATTTCGCCGATTTCGGATGGCGGCGAAACGTAGAAAACGCGATCTTGTGGAATCACATTTCCTGCGTGGTCAGTCAAATTTGTCGGTGGTTTCCAATCAATTGTTAACAGCGGCATAAAATCTACTCCTTTAACTTTTTGGTTTTTTATATCACAAAAATCACGTTTAGCGGGCAAAATAATTACAAATTTACCAGTACTGATTTTATTCATCAACAAAATTTAGACAAAAACCAAATCATTTTTCTTCGCAAAATTTATGATTTCAAATAATCTTAAGCCATTTCGGCGGGCATTCCCGGCTTTTATTCCAAAATTTTGAACGACAAAATCTTCGCCCATCTGCGAATCAGTCACCGAACCGGCGATAACGTCAATTTCAATGCCGAGATTTTTCAGCACGGCAATGCCGCCGATTACGCCGACGTAATCGTTCGCGCAAAAAACGAATGACGAAATCACGTCTTTTATCTCAAGATCTTTCAAAACTGAGTCAACTGCGTAGCTGCCGACAATGCCGTCACCGAGTTCGACGACGATCAGATCAGGCTCAAACGAGTTTAAATGATTCAAAATCGCTTTCGCGACAGGCGAAAGATCGCCGTAATCAACCGTCGAGGGCAAACCGCAATCGAGAAAGCTTGCCGCCACGAACGCGCCGCTGTCCTGCATATTCAGCGTGTCGCGCAGACACGCGACCCCCGACATTTTCGCGCCGGCAACCTTTAATCCGGCGTGCGTCGCTTGTTTAATGATCTCGGTCGCCGCAACCGTCTTGCCCGAATTCATACAAGTTCCCGCGATAACGACAACCGGTGCAGATTTTTTTAGAAAATCGGTCGGTTTCAGTGCATTGTCGGCGATATTCAAAATTGATGACGATGCGACAGAGCGACGGAGCGACGGAGCGATTTGTTGGAGATGCGATGTATTTGATTCCCGTAAATCGTCTGATTGTGACGATAAAATCGCTCCGTCCCTTAGTCGCATCGTCGCATCGTCGCACCGTCGCTCCGTCGCTCCGTCGCTCCATCGCTTCGTCGCTCCGTCACTGTAAACGGCGATACCCAAAACCTCAACCTCGATCGCATCGGAAAGCATCGAATAATGACCTTTACAGATGCCGATCACGCCGCCCATATTCAAAAGATGCAGTTTGTCGCCAGCTTTTATCGTGTCGGGCACGTCGCCGACAAAACCTTTCAGCGCACGGCGTTTGCCCAACACGCCGAGCAAAATGTCGTTGCGGTTGATCTTCGCCAGTCGTCCGTTTGGAAGTTCGAGATTGCCGTAAGTTACCGATTCGCTCAAAGCGCGAACAACGACCACATCACCCGCTTTTGGCGCGGTGTTTTCATCAATCACGCTGACCGTCTTCGTCAAATTGAGCGGCGAAGTTGCCGAACCGATTTTGTCTGCTTCTAAAACTTCCATTTTATTAACCTCCATTTATGAATGAGAATTTCTTGCTTTATTCATAAATTCTTCGTAGCAATTGCAACAAACTAATTTGAACTTGTCGCTGACAAACTCAAACTTTTTATCAAACTCATCAACCGATAAATTTTCTTCCGAAAACTGATATTCTTCTTCTGGAAAATTGTGTAACCCAACACATTTTTGACAGTAATTAAACGGATATGTCATTGGATTGTCTGGATTTCCGGCAAAATCACCAAAGTAAAAACTCATCGTAATTAACTTTTCTAGTTTTCGATTATGCTGTTTGTCCTCAATAATATGAGGACAAACAGCATAACAAAATGATCTTCCATGAATTTCGCAAATAATTACTGCCATAAATTTTCGTTAAAAATCAATCCATCTTGCGCAAACGCAGCCGCAACGACTGCAAGCGAATAAACCCTTCCGCATCGAGTTGGTTATACGCGCCCGCGTCGTCTTCAAAGGTCACGACTCGTTCTTTATAAAGCGAATTCGGCGATTTACGTCCGAGAATCGTGATGTTGCCTTTGTATAATTTTATGCGAACGTCCCCTGAAACGGTTTCCTGTGTTTGGTCAATCATCGAACGCAAGATCTCGAATTCCGGCGCGAACCAGAAGCCGTAATAAATTGATTCTGCAAATTTTACGCCGAGAGAATCGCGCAGACGCATCACTTCGCGGTCCATCGTGATGGATTCAAGCGCACGGTGCGCCGCCTGCAAAATCGTCACGCCGGGTGTTTCATACACGCCGCGCGATTTCATTCCGACGAATCGGTTTTCGACCAGATCAACACGCCCGATGCCGTGTTCGCCGCCGATGTGATTAAGTTTCGCGAGCATATCAACCGCGCCGTATTTCTCGCCGTTGATCGCGACCGGTTCGCCTTTTTCAAATGCCAGGATCATTTCTTCCGATGTGTCTGATGCCTTTTCCGGCGATTTCGTCAAAAGGAAAATATCTTCGGGCGGTGCTGCCCAAGGATCTTCAAGAATTCCGCCTTCGTAGGAAACGTGCATCAGATTTCGGTCCATCGAATAAGGCTTTTCGGCGGTCGCCGTGACATTAATATCGTGTTTCGCGCAATAGGCGATCAAATCGGCGCGGCCTTTGAATTCCCAATGCCGCCACGGTGCAATGACTTTGATGTCGGGCTGCAGCGCGTAGTAGGTCAGTTCGAAACGAACCTGATCGTTACCTTTGCCGGTCGCGCCGTGCGCCACTGCGTCCGCGCCTTCTTTTTGCGCGATCTCGATTTGTTTTCTCGCAATGACCGGACGCGCTAAGCTGGTTCCGAGCAGATAAACGCCTTCGTAAAGCGCATTTGCCTTGACGGCTGTCCAGACGAATTCTTTAACGAATTCCTCTCGCAGATCCGCAATATAAAGTTTCGACGCGCCCGTTTTCAGAGCTTTTTCTTCCAGTCCGTCAAGTTCTTCGCCTTGCCCGACATCGGCGCAAAAACAGACGACTTCGGCACCATAGTTTTGTGTGATCCACAGTAGCATCGCCGAAGTGTCGAGCCCGCCCGACTATGCTTAATCTACGGGATGTAGGTTCTTGTCCATTTTGTTTTTGTTTTGTGTCCCCGCTTTAGGGGGC